>JBDSBK010000115.1:0-13481 GCA_039921645.1 Dokdonella sp. | reverse complement strand
AGGAGAATCGCCTCGTCGCGCAGATCAGGTCTGCCTGCGTGAAGCGCGTGCTCGACTTGCTGGAGAAGCTCGCGAAAGACGAGCCGGAGAAGTTCCAGCAGTTCATCAACGCATTCGGAAACACGCTCAAGGAAGGCATCGCTGAAGACACCTCGAATCGCGAGCGCATTGCGAAGCTGCTTCGGTTCGCCTCGACGAAAGCGGTCGATGCCCAGAAGAACGTGTCGCTGGATGAATACATCGGTCGCATGCAAGCCGGGCAGGAGACGATCTGGTACGTGACGGCTGATTCGCACGCAGCGGCGAGCGGCAGTCCGCACATCGAGTCGCTGCGCGCGAAAGACGTCGAGGTACTTCTGCTCAGCGACCGCATCGACGAATGGATGATCGGCTATCTCGGCGAATATGCCGGCAAGAAGTTGCGCAACGCGGCAAAGGGCGAACTCGACACGCCCGATGGTGCGGAAAGCGAGCGGCGCACGCAGGCCGAAGAAGCCGCGCAACCGCTGTTGAAGAAGATCGCCGATGCGCTCGGCTCACGCGTCAGCGAAGTGCGCGTCAGTCACCGATTGACGGATTCCCCGTCGTGCATCGTGCTCGGCGAATACGACATGGCTTTGCACATGCAACGTCTCCTGCGCGAGGCGGGACACGAGGTTCCCGGCAGTGAGCCCGTGCTCGAGGTCAATCCGGCGCATCCACTCGTGCGTGCTCTGGAGAGTGAATCCGACGCCGCGCGTGTGCAGGATCTCGGGCTGCTGTTGTTCGAGGAAGCGCAGCTCACGGCCGGCGACCAACTCGCCGATCCCGCTGCGTTCATCGCGCGCGTCAATCGCGTGCTGTTGGGCAACGCCAAGGCATCCTGAGCGCACGGCGGCTGCTGCGATAATGCAGCAGCCGCGTGCTACCATCGCGAACGGCTTTAGCCGTCCAAACGAACAGGGCGACATGCAGATCGAGACCAAGCTGCCGAAGGTCGGCACGACGATTTTCACGGTGATGAGCCAGCTCGCAGCGGAGCACAAGGCGGTCAATCTCGGCCAGGGCTTCCCCGATTTCGACGGTCCGCAGGCGTTGCGCGATGCGCTCGCGCGTGCAATGAACGAAGGTCGCAACCAGTACGCGCCGATGAGCGGCATACCGGCGCTGCGCGAGCAGATCGCGCGCAAGACAGAGCGCCTGTACGGGCGCAAGGTCAATGCCGACTCGGAAGTCACCGTCACATCGGGTGCCACCGAAGCGTTGTTTGCGGCGATTGCCGCAGTGGTTCGCACCGGCGACGAAGTGATCGTGCTCGATCCGTGCTACGACTGCTACGAACCGGCGATCGAACTCAATGGCGGTGTCGCCGTGCATGTGCCGCTCGATCCGCACGATTTCTCTCCGGACTGGCAGAAAATCAGGGATGCGATCACGCCGAAAACGCGCATGATCATGATCAATACGCCGCACAATCCGTGCGGCGCGGTATTCAGTTCGGCAGATCTCGATACGCTGGCCCAGTTGACCCGTGACACCGAGATCCTCGTCCTTTCCGACGAGGTCTACGAGCACATCGTGTTCGATGGCGCTGCTCATCAGAGCGTCTTGCGCCATGCCGAGCTTGCCGACCGAAGTTTCGTCGTCAGCTCATTCGGCAAAACCTATCACTGCACTGGCTGGAAGGTCGGGTACGCGATCGCGCCGCGCGCGCTGTCGGCGGAATTTCGCAAGGTGCATCAGTACCTGACGTTCTGCACGTTCACGCCGGCGCAGGTTGCGTTGGCCGAGATCCTCGAGAAGGATCCGCAGCACTATCTCGATCTGCCAGCGTTCTATCAGGCCAAGCGGGATCGCTTTCGCGGCTTGCTCGCGGGATCGAAATTCCGCCTTTTGCCCGTGGGTGGCGCCTATTTCCAGATCGCCGACTATTCCGAACTCAGCGCGGCCGACGATCTTGCGTTCTGCGAATGGCTGGCGAAAGAAGGCGGCGTCGCCGCGATTCCGATCTCCGCATTCTACGAAACCCCGCCAAGCGGGCAGCGTCTGATCCGTTTCTGCTTCGCGAAAAGCGACGCGACACTGGAGCAGGCGGCGGCGCGCCTGAAGGCGCTCTGACATGACGACCGTTGCTGCGCGAAAACCGTTGCGTGTTTCGCTCGTCCAGGGTGCTACGCGCTGGCACGATGCAGGCGCCAATCGCGATTACTACGGCGCGCTGGTGAAGCCGCTGCGCGGGCACGCCGACTTGATCGTGTTGCCGGAGACATTCTTGTCCGGTTTCACGAACGAGACGCTCGGCAATGCCGAGATGATGGATGGCGAAGGCGTGCGCTGGCTGCGAGCGCTCGCGCGCGAAGTCGATGCCGTGATCACCGGCAGCCTTGTCATGCGCGATGGCAGCGCTTGCGTGAACCGCCTGGTATGGATGCGTCCCGATGGCACGCATGCGCTGTACGACAAACGTCATTTGTTCCGCATGGCGGGCGAGCACGAGCGCTATGGCAGCGGCAACGAACGCCTCGTCGTGGAACTCAATGGCTGGCGTATCTGCCCGCTGGTGTGCTACGACTTGCGTTTTCCGGTGTGGTCGCGCAATCGATACGATCGCAGCGCCCAGCGTTTCGATTATGACCTTCTGATCTATGTCGCGAATTGGCCGAGCGCACGTCGTCATCCGTGGCGGACCTTGCTGCAGGCGCGTGCGATCGAGAACTGGAGCTACTGCGTCGGCGTGAATCGTGTCGGCATCGATGGCAACGAGTTGCACTATGCCGGTGACAGCGCCGCGCTCGACTTCCTGGGAATGCCGTTGGTCGAACTCGGTGCGCAGGAGCAGGTTGTCACGATCACGTTCGATGCTTCTGCGCTCGCGGCGCATCGCGAGCGATTCCCTGCATGGATGGATGCCGATGACTTTACGGTCGCACCGTAGCGGAGCCTTCCTTCTTGCGACAGGACGCTATGCCTGGCGACATTGCGCGGGCACTCAGGCAGCAAAGGCGCGCGGCAATGCATCGAGTTCGCGGGTGACGATGTCGCGTTCGGCTTCTGCGCGATGCGCGAATGAGCCGAGGAGGGCGCCCGATTCGGGCGCCAGCACTTCGTACCACTGCGTCGCGACGTCGCCGCAGTCGTCGATCTGTCGAACTCGTTCGATCTTGTAGCCGAGCACGTTCACTTCGGTGTGGCGTTGATCGCGCATCAGAGGTTCTCCATCAGGGTCCGCGTGCAGCTTACGCAGCGCCGGTGTGCTTACGGTTAACGTCGTGTTGCAGTCCGGTTAAGGCATTCGCGTACGTGCGGTCGCTTTGGAGCTAATGCCGACACCGAGACCGATGATTGACATCGCGCAAGCACGCATACGATGCCAACTCACCAATGCAATTCGTCTGTTGTTGAGCTGTGCACACCAGCGTTAGTTCAACGCAAGACAAGCGACTGCCCATCACGAGTCGGCGCGATACACCGAACGCAGCAGTTCATGGAAGTGATGCACGCCACTCTCGCGGCGCGGATTCAGGCGGCCGGCGTGATACGAGCCGGATGCGAGGCCATGCTGCACGCGCTCGCAGATGTCGACGTCTTCCTTTTGCACGATGTCGCTGAAGGCAAGATCGCGTTCGCGGCGCGCGACAGCGGCGTCGTCGTCCGGATAATAGAAATCGAACTCGACGCGGCAGCGCTCGGGTCCGAGCGGCAGTATGCGATTGGTCTGCAGGCGACCCGGCAGGATGTTCAGCATCGTGTTCGGCCAGATCCAGTAGTACAGCGCTTCGCCGTTGCCGTACAGGTCGCACGCACTTTCGAGCGGGCTCCACTGCAGCGAGTGCCAGCGGGCGAGCTCGGTGATGTAGCTGCGATAGTCGAGCATCCGGTTGAGTTCCGGATGAATATGCGGAACGTGATAACCCTCCAGATAATTGTCGACATACACCTTCCAGTTGCAGGCGATGTCGTAGGCGACGTGCTGTTGCAGGCTGTATCCGGCGAACGCATCCGCGCCGATGCGCGCGTCGATGCCATCGAGCACCATGGCGAGCGGTGGTGCGTTGGCGAGCGCGACGAAAACGAAACCGCGCCAGAGTTCGATCTGCGCCTGCGGAAGGCGTATCGCCGAAACATCAAAGTCCGTCGCATCGGCCATTTCCGGCGCGCTCAGCAACTGGCCGTCGAGTGCGTAAGTCCAGCCGTGGTAGTGGCAGCGCAAACGTTTGGCCCCACGTCCGGGGCAGGTCGCGAGCGGACCAGCACGATGGCGGCAGACATTGTGCAATGCGCGCAATGCGCCATCGTCACCACGTATCACCAGCAGCGGCACGCCGGCGATTTCCGCGACGACGTGATCGCCGGGATGATCCAGCTGCGATGCATGCGCCACGAGCTGCCAGCCGCGCGCGAACACCGTCCGCCGATCGAGCTCCGAGGCATGCGCGCCGGCGTAATAGCGCGCCGGCAGTGCCGAGGCGGTCGCGAGCGGCTGTTCGGCGAAATCGGTGCTAGTCGTAGTTGGCGTCATGCGGAGGGTCTTCGCAGTTCGGAAGAAGTATCCGGTCTCTCCGCGCACCAGTGCAATGGCGAGCTCGGGGCTGTTCGTGCCGCAGTTATTCGCCTGGGCGGACATTGGCTCGCCGCGCAGGGTGTGAGCATCGCCGAGGGTTGGATTTCGTATCTCGCCGGGGCTTCGGCGGCATTTCCGGCGACGGTTCGCTGACGGGCGGCTGGACGTTCGGTGCGAGCGGAACGCAGTCCTGTCTAGTCCGCGTATCGGGTGATGCGATTTTCGCGAATGGCTTCGAAGACCCGTCGATGCACCGGCGCCTGCGATGCTGTCACTTTTTCTGGTCATTGAAACGCAGACACATCGATTCGAACGCGTCCCCGGCCGATTCGCTACCCGGGGCGTCGCTCTCGAACTCCGTCGCACGGCGCGCACGAGGGCATCATTTCCCCAGTATTGCGACATATGAAAACCATATGTAAATCATGGTATTGCACATAGAGCGCATGAATCGTTGACGGATTGCGAGTGCAGCTGGCGGCGCGCGGGGCTATCTGGTCGGGTCACTGCTGGTCCATCGGGATCGGCGTTTCGCTCGTATCCGCTCAATCCGTCCAACTCCGGGGGTTCCATGCGCAATACCTTGTTGTCCGCCGCTATCACGATCGCTGTTTGTGGCGTAGCCAGCGTCGCCCATGCCGATGTTGTCGCGTTTTCGCCTTTCGACATCAGCGCGATCTCGCCTGCCTATATCTACAGAATGTCGCCTGACGGAGCCTATCTGTCGGGCACGGACAGCTCCGGCAGTACAGGCTTCCGTTACAACGTGGCGACCGAGCAGGTCGACCTTCTGTCGATGTACCCGAACAACATCACCGACACCGGCACACTGGTCGGCTGGTTGCCCGTCAACGGCGGCACCCCCAATGGCGGTACGGATCTCGGCGCCTATGTACCGATAGGCAGCGACCCGATCGCGCTCAGCAGTCCGATACTGGAAGATTCAGACGCCTATGGCATGTCCGACGATGGCACCGTGGTCGGCCTGTCCACGACGAGCGGCGGCATGCTGGGCCGTGGTGGCGCGTATGCGTGGACCGCAGCCGCGGGCATGAAGATGCTGCCGGTCAATCGTCCGATCAGGTCTTCCCGCGCGAACGGCATCAGCAAGGACGGCCACATCATCTATGGCTGGAACGACGACACCAGCGGATACCGTTCCGGCACGATCTGGGTGGATGGCGCGCCACATGACATCGGCTACACGGCGAGCATGCCTTACGCCGGCGAAGCAGACGGCATCAGCGCGAACGAGCAGTTCGTGGTCGGCAGCAGTGCCTACGACGCAAACAACAACAATGGCGGCTGGCGCTGGAACCGCGCAGACAATTCGGTCATCTTCATCCCGGACATGGTTTTTGCGTTCGCCGTTTCCAATGATGGCAAGACCATCATCGGCAATGCGGGGTACGCCTCTGGCCCATTGAGACCTGCGGGGTCCATCGATGTGGAGTCCAGCGACGCGGGGGCCAACAATGCGGAATTCAGCAAAGCGGCGCTGAGCAACGCGGGGCCCGGCATTCCGGATGACTACAATGAGCGCGCTGCGCTGATCTGGCATGAAGGCGTCGGCACGATGAGACTGGCGGACTGGATCACCACCAACGGCGGCTCGGTGCCGGCCGGCTTCAATGCGGATCTCGCCGGCAGCGCACTGAACATGACCGGCGATGCCACATACATGAACGGTTGGGTCCTGAACTCCGGGTCGTACACGATCCATGTCACGCCGGACAAGCTGTTCTCGGATGATTTCGAAGGCGCCTCGCTCGGCGTTTTCGCAACATTGTCGCCGAGCACGATCCTTGCGCAGAGCGCACAAGGCGCACCCGCGACGTTGACCGTCGACCTCAACAATCCCGGTAGAGGTGACGCGACGCTGAGCAGCGATTTCATCGACCAGCTTCCATTCGGATTGGTCATTGCCGCCACGCCGAACGCCTCCAATACCTGCAGTTCCGAGCCGCTGCTTGCGTACGCGGGCTACGACACCATCACGCTGCATGCTGGCGCGGTGATTCCGGCCGGCGCCCACTGCGTCATTTCGCTGGCAGTGACCTCAAATGCGAGCGGCACCTACCAGAACGTGATACCGGCCGGTTCGCTGCAGACCAATGCGGGCGAGAACCGCACCGATTCCAATTCGTTGGTGACGGTGCTGGCGGGCGGCAACGGTGTAGTGCATTCGGCTGCGCTCAATCACATGATGGTCGACAGCACTACCGGTTCGACGATCAACTGGGCCACCAGCGCGTTCAGCGATACCGGTCCGTCGTCAGGCGCGTGGGACTTAAATATTTATGATGCCAGCGGCGGCAACCTGACCTTCAGGACGGTGAAGACGTACATGGATGGCCTCGCGGTCGACGCCAGCAACAACGTGCTCGTCATGCATGCCGGCGATGTGGTCGGACCTTCGACCTACTTCACTTACGCTTCCACCGCCGGTGCTTTCCACACCTCGCCGGATTGGCTGGCCGGTACCGATGGATATGTCGGTGTCCGCTTCAACTGCGACCAGCCACGTCAGGCCCATCAGGTCGCGGGCGGTTTCTGCTACGGCTACGTGCACCTGACGACCACCGCGGGCACCACCGGCTATCCGGTGACACTGGTCGGCTATGCCTTCGATGGCGACGGCAAGGCGATCACGGTGGGGCAGTAACTTGAGCGCGGCGGCGATCGGGTGATCGCCGCCGCTGCCGGGTGCGCAGCATGACAACAGAAGCCGTGGAGACCCGCACAAGCGCCGTCTATTCGTGCACCGCGGTTGCTTGCCGGATGGCAGGCAGCGCCGGCATCGCACGCTCTCCGGCGAGACTTCGTGCGCGCGCCATCGCAGCCTCGGCGCTCGCACGTTGTCCGAGCGCGTTGTACAGCCGGGCCTGCAGCAGCGCGCAGTCGAAATCGTGATCGGCCCAGCGCGCGACGCGTCCGATCACCTCGCTGGCTTGATCGAGTTTCCCATCGGCGATCAAAGCGTTGCCGTAGGACACGACGACTGCAGCGAGATCCGCTGGCACGCCCCAGTGCTGGGCATCGTCGAGCGCCGCCGCGTACTCCCGATAGACTTCGTCGGCGCGATGCGGGTCGCGTGCACTCTCCGCACGCGCCAGCGCAGCGTAGAGTGCCGGCGCAGGCTGCGCCGTCTTCCGCGCCCATTGCGAAAATTCGTCGAGTTGCGTGACCGCCTCGTCGGCCTGGCTACCTGCCTGCAGCGCCAGAACCAAGGTACGCCACGCACGCGCCCGCTCGTATTGCTCATCGACGGTCGGCAGCGCGGCCACCGCAGCGCGCGCCTCTCGCGCAGCCGCGGCGTTGTCGCCGGCGCGTATCGACAGTCGCGAGCGCACAGATGCGATGTCGCCAGGGAGGCCAGAGTGTTCGTCACGCGAAATGTCGGCCGCGAGCTGGTCGAGCAGGCGAGTGGCGTCGCCGATGCGTCCATTCGCAGCGAGCGCGCGTGCGCGTTGCACGCCGAGCGTGCCGCGAATGTGCGGGCTGTCGCGCTGGTCGAGCTGCGGTTCGATCGCGTCGCTTGCCGCGAGTGCGGCTACCGGATCGAGCAGGGCCAAATGAGCCTTCACCTCGGCTGCACTGGTCAGGATCCTTCCGCTCAACCAACCGAAAAGGCGGAAGCAGTCTTTCGCGTGTTGCAGCAGCGTCAGTGCCTCTGCGGGGCGTCCGCGTGCGACGTCGAGCGTGCCCTCGTTCGCATCGACGGTCGCAAGCGCGAGCGTATCGCCAGTGAGGCCGAGTTGCACACGCGCGCGCGCCAGCGCGTCGCCCGCTTCGTCGTAGCGACCGAGATTGATGAGCGCGCCGGCGAGCGCGGTATAGGTCTCGCCGAGTTCGGCTGGCTGGCCCTCGCGCGACCTCAATTTCAGCGCTTCGGTCAGCAGAGGTTCGGCGTCCGCACTGCGATCCTCGCGGATCTCGACGGCACCAAGCGTGTACAACAAGCGTGCGCGCAACACCGGATCGCGCTCGGCGGAAACTTCGCCGAGCAGGGCGCGGAGGCGTTCGCTGGCAGCGCCCAGCGCGCCGGCGCGCCAGTCGATCCGCGCGAGCATGAAACGCGCGCCAGATTGGTTGCGCAGTGCCGGCGGAGCCGTCTCGATAACGCGCCGAGCACCGGCGAAATCCGAACCCAGCAGTACGGCGTCGGCACGTTGCAGCAACTGGTCGATCGTCAGCGTCGTGGAGTCGCTTTCGCTCGGCGGCGATTTGCCCAGCGCGATCAGGAGGCGGTCGGTGGCGGCATTGGCGGCAATGACCACGTCGTCGGCTCGCGCCTCGACCAGGCGCTTCGACTGGTCGCCTTCATGCAGATCCAGTTGCACGCGCCAGCCATTCGCCGTACGCGTGGCGTGCGGCAGTACCACGTAGCGTGCACCGGTCGCGCTGCGCACCACTCCATCGGGAATTGTCCCTGCTGGTGCGGAAGCGCGCGTGAGCGCGACGATGTTGCTGCTCGGCACCACCGCCTGACCGGCGAGATGCAGGCGCCGTGCGATCTGGTCCATCAGGCCGAGCTGCAGCCAGAACCAGTCGTCGCCAGCCGTATTGGGTACAGGCATCACGGCGACGGTGCCGTCTCCATCGCGACTGTCTGCGCTGCCTTCAGCAAGCGCGGTGTGCGATGCTGCCTGCGCCTGTGCCGTCGCAGCGGCATGCTTCGACGGGTCGTGCTGCGATTCATGCAGCAGGGCGACGCTCAGCGCAACGACAACCGCGACGGCCAGCGTGCCGCCGACGAGAGACGCGCGCGTCCCGCGCAATCGACCGGGCATTTGCGGCTCGCGCGCGTCCGCGAGTGCCGCGGCATCCATTGCAGGGGTTTGTGCCGGCGCGGAATCCGACACGTGGGTGGATTCGTTCGGGGCTGCTGCCGCGGCTGTAGGCGCTGACTCGATCGACGTTTCCGCGATCCAGTGATAGCCAAAGCGTGGGACCGTGCGGATGGCCGTCTGCTCGTGGCCGGTGTCGCCGACCGCGCGCCGGACTTTCAGCACCGTCTGCCCGAGCAGGGCGTCGCTGACGTCGGCGCGACCCCAGACCGCAGCGATCAGCTCGTCGCGACCGACCGCGCGATCGCGATGCTCGATCAGGTAGATCAGGCAGTCGAATACCTTGGGCGACGGCTCGACCAGCCGGCCATCGCGGCGTAGTTCGCGTGTGGCCACGTCGGCGACGCAACGGCCGAAGTGGTAGCGTTCGTGGTTCATCGGCGAGAGGGTATCGTGCGCGTCGGATGTGCGCCATGCGCCGATGCTCGCGTCCGCGTGATCTGCCGGATTCATCGCGAGTCGCTGCTATTATCGCGAGCCACGCTCCTGCATCGAAAACCCATGGTCCGTATCGACTCCGCGCACATCTCGAATGCGCGCTCGCGCCGCGAGTTCGGCTTGTTCATGCTGCTCGCGCTGGTGCTGCTCGCCGTCGGCATCGGCCTGCGCGATCCGTGGCCGTCCGACGAGCCGCGCTACGCGCAGGTGGCAAGGCAAATGGTCGAGTCCGGCGACTGGCTGTTCCCGCATCGCGGGCGCGAGCTGTATTCGGACAAGCCGCCGATGCTGTTCTGGATGCAGGCGGCCTCGTATGAAATCGTGCGCAACTGGCGCATCGCATTCCTGCTGCCGTCGTTGCTTGCCGGGCTGCTCACGCTGGGACTCACCTACGATCTCGGCCGGCGCCTGTGGAACCATCGGGCCGGACTCTTCGCCGCGATCGGCGTGCTGTTCGCATTCCAGTTCATGTATCAGGTGAAGCGGGCGCAGATCGATCCGCTGATCATGGGCTGGATCACGCTCGCGAACTGGGGCCTGTTGCTGCATTTCCTGCGCGGGCCGAACTGGCGCGCTTACTGGCTCGGATGTTTCGCGGCCGGCCTCGGCGTGATCAGCAAGGGCGTCGGCGTGCTCGCATTGTTGATGTTCCTGCCCTACCTGTTTGCGCGACAGCGAAACTGGGAAGGCGTGACGCGCACGTCGGCATCCACGTTGCGCTGGCTCGGCGGAGCAGCAGCTTTCCTCGCGCCGATCCTTGCGTGGGGCGGCGCCGTGCTGTTCGCCGCGCACGCGCGCGATGGCGCGGAGTACACGGCCTACGTCAACGACATCTTCTTCCACCAGACCGCAGGCCGCTACGCCGGATCGTGGTCGCATCCGCAGCCTTTCTGGTATTACCTGCCGATCGTGCTTTTCAACTGGTTCCCGCTGTCGCTCGGATATCCCGCCGCAGTGCCGCGCTGGTGGCGCGACCTCAAGGCTGGCGAAGCGCGCGTGTTGCTGCCGCTCGCGTGGGCGTTGCTTGCGATCGTCTTTTTCAGCATCCCGGTCGGCAAGCGCGATGTCTACCTGATGCCGGTGTTGCCGATGATCGCGCTCGCGATGGCGCCGTATCTCGAGGACATCGCAGCGGCGCGCTGGCTTCGCGTCAGCGCATTCGTTCTATCGCTGGCGGGCGGGCTCGTGATCGTCGGAGCCGGCATCTGGGCTCTGCTGGGTCATTCGACGGCAGCGCAGGGCTTCCTGCAACGACGCGAGCTGGAGGATCTGGGCCACATGGTGTGGGGCATGATCCTCGTCATCGGAACGGTGTTCGTCGCGGCTGCACTGTGGTTCCGTCCACGCCGCGGCGTGCATGCGCTGCTCGCGGGCATCGTCGGTCTGTGGATGACATGGAGTTTGTGGGCGTATCCGCTGCTCAACGATTCGAGTTCGTCCGCTGGCGTGATGCGCCATGCGCGAGAACTGGCCGGTGCGGACAGCGAGATCGGCATGGTCGCGTGGAAGGAACAGAACCTGCTCATGGCGGACGGACCCGTTCGTGAATTCGGGTTCAAGGCGCCATGGGACAAACAATACGTGGAAGCCGCGCAGTGGTTGCAGCAGGCGCCCGCGAAGCGGCGGATTTTCATCCTGGATCAGGCGATGGAGATTGCCGACAACTGCATCGACAAGAGCAAGGCCGTGCGCGTCGGTCATGCGAACCGGCGCGAATGGTGGCTGCTCGGCAGCGATGCGGTGAAGGCCGACTGCGTCCCGGCCGGCAAGCTCGAACCCCAAGCCGGTGAGGAAGGCGATCCCTGACGTCGGTGGCCGGTGCTAGCCGCTTGACGTGGTCGAGCCCAACGGCACCAGCCGCTGCAATTGTTCGCGCATGCGCCGGTACAACTTGCGCGTGTTGCGCGCATTGAACCGGCGGCTCATCGAAGCGAGCGGAACCAGGTGCTTCTCGCCGAAACCGTCGATCAGAACGAAACGTTCGCCGCTGCGCGAATCGCTGCCGTGGACGATGTTCCATGCGTGCATGTCGCCCACGATCACGTTGCAGGCGAGCAGGTCGTCGAGGAATCGCGCGAGTGCACGTTCGATCGCCGGGCTGAAACCGCGCTCGCGTTCGTACAACGCTGCAAGGGTCGGTGCGAGTCCGCCGTCGGCGGCCTGGACCTTTTCGGTCACCAGGCCGAGACCGAGGTCCGTGTGGACGATGCCGACGACATGCGCGATGGGCGCTTCGAGTTCAGGCTTGCGTGCGCGCGTCGCGATGTATTCCTTGAATTCGCGCACGTAGCCGCCGTAGTGGAGCGTGCGCGGCAGGCGCTTGTACCAGCGTGCACGGCCACCCCAGCGTCGTTCGATGGCATCCGCGCGCAAGACCTTGATCAACATCCGCGGGTCGCGCGGGTCCTGGAATATCTGGCGGAGCTGGCCCGTCGTCAGTACGGGTGCGTCCATCAGATGCAGTTCGTGCGGGGCTGGAACGGTGGCGGGTGGCATGGAGGGGTTCGGGCTGCGGACCCGCAATCCTAACCGCAGGCGGGCGGCGAGTCGCCTGCGTGTCGATGAACTGCACACCTGGCGCATACGGTGACGAGATCGTCGACCCGCCGTTCAAGAAGGCGCGCGCATCTCCGCTGCCAGCAGCAGGCGCGCCGCCTGCCAGTCGCGCTTCACCGTGCGCTCGTTGACACCTTCAAGCTCGGCGATCGCGGGGAAGGTCATTCCCGCGAAGAAATGCAGTTGCACCACACGGCTCGCACGCGCGTCGATGTTTTCGAGCGTGGCCAGGGCCCGATCCAGTGCGAGTACTTCGAGCGCTTCCTCGGCGCCGTCGCGAACCTGTTCGTCCAGGGTCAGGAAAACCGCGCCGCCGCCGCGCTTTTCGGCGCCGGCACGGCGCGCGTAGTCGACCATGATCTGGCGCATCGCGCGCGCCGAAAGCGCCATGAAATGCGCGCGGCTTTCCGGCAGCAGGTTTTCCGCAGTCGAGAGTTTCAGCCAGGTTTCGTGCACCAGCGCGGTGGTGGACAGCATGTCGCTCGCATTCGCGCGCAAGTGGCGGTGTGCGCACTGGCGCAGTTCCACGTAGAGCCGCTCGAACAAGCGTTCTTCCGCAGCCGTGTCGCCACGATTCGCAGCTGCCAGCAGGGAAGTCACACCTTCGTCCATCTCGAAGCGCGCTCGTGGCCATGACGGTGAATGGACCTGAGGATCGCTGCATGCGTGCGTGCCGTCAACCGGCGCACCGCATCGCGGTTCCGCATCCGGACGCGTGGGTTTTCTGAATCCGTCGAGAAAGACCGCGACGGTGTCGGCAGCTGCGACGTCACGCTACCCTATGAGGATGACTGCGCCGTATCGCTTCGACCGCTTCGAGCTCGACCCTGCCACACGCGAACTGCACGAGAACGGCGAGCGGCTAGTGCTGCCTGCACGTGCGTTCGACTGTCTCGCGTATCTGATCCAGCATCGCGACCGCGCGGTCGGGCGCGATGAATTGATTGCTGCCGTGTGGGGGCGAGTGGAAGTCAGCGATGCTCTGCTCAGTCACACGATCGTGAGAATCCGTCGCAGCCTTGGCGACACCGGCAACGAGCAGCGCACGATCCGCACCGTGCCGCGCTTCGGCTATCGCTGGATCGGAGCCATCGATG
>JBDSBK010000114.1:0-14117 GCA_039921645.1 Dokdonella sp. | reverse complement strand
CGCACTGCGCGCGCAAGCGCCCGGCCGTCCGCGTTGGCGATCGGCGCTTCGCCCGCCGGGTAGACCTCGGTGAGCACCAGAACATCGGTCTCGGCGAGGACATTCGCGAAGTCGTCGAGCAGATCGCGTGTGCGCGAGTAGCGGTGCGGCTGGAACGCGACGACGAGACGGCGCTCGGGCCAACCCGCGCGCGCTGCTGCAAATACCGCCGCGAGTTCGCGCGGATGATGACCGTAGTCATCGACGAGCAAGACCTGCCCATGGTCGAGTTTGAGTTCGCCGCGCAATTGGAAGCGACGCCCGACGCCTTCGAATTTTTCCAGTGCGCGCTGCATCGCATCCGGTGGCACGCCGAGCTGCCAGCCGACAGCGCATGCAGCGAGAGCATTCAGTACATTGTGTCGACCCGGCAAATTGAGCCTTACCGCGAGAGCCGGTCCGTCTTCCGGAAGATGCAGCGTGAATTCCGTCGCGCCACCACGCTGGCGCAGGTCCGAAGCACGCACGTCTGCGGGCGCGTCGATGCCGTAGGTGAGCACGCGCCGGTTCGTCTCGCGCGCAAGTGCCGCCACTTCCGGATCGTCGATGCACAGCGCGGCAACCCCGTAGAACGGCAGGCGATGCAGGAAATCGCTGAAGGCTTTCTTGACGCGCTCGAAGTCGCCGCCGTAATTCTCGAGATGGTCGGCGTCGATATTGGTGATGATCGCGATGACCGGCGAGAGCAGCAGAAAGGAGCCGTCCGATTCATCGGCCTCGGCAACCAGATATTCGCCGGTGCCGAGTCGCGCATTCGCGCCGGCAGCGATCAGCTGACCTCCAATCACGAAGGTGGGATCGAGCCCTGCTTCGGCGAGGACGCTCGCGGTGAGGCTGGTGGTCGTGGTCTTGCCGTGTGTCCCGGCGACCGCGATTCCGCGCCGGAACCGCATCAGTTCGCCAAGCATCTCTGCGCGCGGCACGATCGGAATGCGCCGTTCGCGCGCCGCGAGAAGTTCGGGATTGTCCGGCTTGATCGCGCTCGACACGACCAGCACGTCGGCGTCGGCGACATTGGCGGCCGCATGACCGCGATCGATGCGCGCACCCAGTCCAGCCAGTCGACGCGTGGTCGCATTGTCGGCCTTGTCCGACCCGGATACCGAATAGCCGAGATTGCACAGTACTTCGGCAATGCCGCTCATGCCGACGCCACCGATGCCGACGAAGTGCACGCGACGGAAGTCCTGCATGATGTCTGCGTGCTGGGCGAGGCGCGCGGGCGTCATGCAGCCACCTCCAGGCAAACGTCGGCGATACGTTTGGCTGCGTCGGGTTTTGCAAGCGTCCGAGCTGCCGTCGCCATCCTGAGCAATTTCGCGCGTTCGCCGATTTCCTCGAACACGGCGCCAAGACGCTTGACGAAATCATCCGCTTCTGGAACCAGACGCGCGGCGCCAACGGCGACCAAGGCCTCCGCATTCCGCGTCTGATGGTCATCAACGGCGTGCGGATACGGCACCAGGATGGCCGGTACGCCCGCCGCCGCAAGTTCGGCCAGCGTCAGTGCGCCAGCACGACAGATGACCAGATCAGCCCACGCATACGCGGCCGCCATGTCGTCTTCGAATGGCACGACGTCGGCGTCGATGTTGGCTGCCAGGTAAGCCGCACGCGCCTTGTCGAAATGCTTGGCGCCGCATTGATGGCGCACCATCACCGGCAGGCGCGAGCCGCGGCGGCGCAGCACTTCCGGCAATGCCGCGTTGAGGCTCTGCGCGCCCTGGCTGCCGCCGAGCACGAGAAGCTTCAGCGGGCCTTCGCGACCGGCGTAGCGCACGGCCGGCGGTGGCAGCGCGGCAATCGATGCGCGTACCGGATTGCCGACCCACTCGCCTTGCGGAAATACATCCGCGAATCCCGTGAGCACGCGCTGTGCGCTGCGCGCGAGCATTCGATTGGTCACGCCAGCGATTCGGTTCTGCTCGTGCACGACGAGGGGAACTTTGGCGAATCGCGCCGCGATGCCGCCTGGCGCAGCGGCGTAGCCACCGAGCGAGAGGACGCTGCGAGGTGTGTATCGTTTCAGAACTGCACGTGCGGCGAGCGTCGCGCGTAGCAGGCGCAGCGGCATCAGCAACGTCGTCGACACGCCCTTGCCGCGCAAGCCGCCAATCCCAAGCGTCTCGATGCGCACACCGTGCTGCGGGACGAGCCGCGTTTCGAGTCCGCCTGACGCACCCAGCCAGACAACCGGAATCTTGCGCGCAGCGAGTTCGTCCGCGACGGCGAGTCCCGGGAATATGTGGCCACCGGTACCTCCCGCCATGATCATGACCGGACCATCGGGATGGACGACGGATGCACTCACGAGCGCACCTCTACGAATTGGCGCTCGGCGATCACCTGCATCATCGCGTTGTCGGCGCGGCTGACTTCGTAGCTAACGCGTACCAGCAGGCCGATCGCGGCGCAGGTCATCATGACGCTCGATCCACCCGAACTGATCAAGGGCAAGGTCAAACCCTTCGTTGGCAGTACGCCGAGGTTCACTCCAATCGACACCAATGCCTGCAACGCGATCATCAACGAGACGCCGAACGCGCAATAGCCTGCGAATCGCTGGTTCTGTTCGACCGCACGCAAACCGATGACGAAGCCGCGCCCCACCAGCCACGCAAACAACGCGAGCACGAGCACGATGCCGGCGAGACCGAGCTCTTCGGCAATGACCGCAAGAATGAAATCGGTGTGCGCTTCGGGGAGGTAGAACAGCTTCTGCACGGACGCGCCGAGACCGACGCCGAACCACTCGCCACGACCGATCGCAATCAGGGCCTGGGTCAACTGGAAGCCGTCCTTGAACGGATCGGCCCAGGGATCGAGGAACGACGTCATGCGCTTGACGCGGTAGTCCTGGCTCATCGCCGCAGCCGCCAGCACTGGGGTCGCAACGGCACCGAGCAGGGCGAGATTGCGCAGGCGCGCTCCACCCAGCCAGACCATGCCGAGGGTGACTGCCATCAGTAGCGTGGCCGACCCGAAATCCGGTTGCGCCAGCAAAAGCACCATGAGGATGCCGGCTATGCCGAGCGGCTTGATCACGCCGAACAGCTTGGTCTGCACGTTGTCACGATGACGCACGAGGTAACTCGCCATGTAGACGACAAGGATGAGCTTGACGGCCTCCACCGACTGGAACCCGACGAAGCCGAGGCGAATCCAGCGCCGCGCGCCGTTGACGCGAATGCCGACGAACGGCACGAACACCAGCAGCAACAACGCGATGCCGCCAACCAGCAGCAATCCGGCATGGCGTTCGAGCCAACCCAGTTCAATGCGTGACGTCACGACCGCTGCGACGAGGCCAAGCGCGATGAAGACGAGGTGACGCAGCAGGTAATAGAACGGCCCAACGTGCTGACCGTCGGCAACCGCGATGGAACTCGACGAAACCATCACGATGCCGAGGCTCGCCAGCATCAGCGCGGCAAGCACGAGACTGAGGTCGTAGCGCCCCTTGGCTTCGCTGTAGCGCGTTGCTTGCGAATCGCTGTTGAAATCGAAGAGCAGCATCAGCGCACCTTCAAGGTCGCAAGACCGATCAGCACCAGCACCACGCTGATGATCCAGAAGCGCACGATGACGCGCGGCTCGGGCCAACCCTTGAGTTCGAAGTGATGGTGGATCGGCGCCATCCGGAAGATGCGCTTGCCGGTCAGCTTGAAGCTCGCGACCTGCAGCATCACCGACACGGTCTCCATCACGAATACGCCACCCATGATCAGCAGCACGACTTCCTGGCGCACAATCACCGCGACGCAGCCGAGCGCAGCGCCGATCGCCAGCGCACCGATGTCGCCCATGAATACCTGTGCCGGATACGTGTTGAACCAGAGAAAGCCGAGCCCGGCTCCGCCAAGCGCACTGCAGAACACCGCAAGCTCGCCAGCACCCGGAATCGCCGGAATGCCGAGATATTCGGAAAACACGCGATTGCCGGCGAGGTAGGCAAAGACGCCGAGCGCAGTCGACACCAGCACACTTGGCATGATGGCGAGGCCATCCAGTCCGTCCGTCAGGTTCACCGCGTTCGAGAATCCGACGATGATCAAGTAAGCGAGCCCGATGAATGCGACAGCTCCGGCGGCGGCGAGCCAGGGCGACGTCGCCAACGTATCGGCGGCGTAGGCAAGCGGCACTTGCGCATGCTTGATCAGCGGCAGGTAGAACGTGGTCGCCGCGGGTGTGTCGGCGGTGAAATAGAGGAACAACGCAACGCCAAGGCCAAGCACCGACTGCCAGAAATATTTCCAGCGTGCAGCGAGGCCGCGACTGTCCTTCAACACGAGCTTCTTGTAGTCGTCGAAAAAGCCGATCGCGCCGAATGCGACCATGACGCCGAGCACGAGCCACACGTAGCGATTGCGCAGGTCCGCCCACAACAGGGTGGACACGGTAATGGAGGCGATGATCAATGCCCCACCCATCGTGGGGGTGCCGGCCTTGACCAGGTGCGACTGGGGTCCGTCACTGCGGATGACCTGACCCGCCTTCACTTCGGCAAGCTTGCGGATGATCGCAGGACCTGCGAGCAGCGATACTGCAAGTGCCGTCAGCGTGCTCATGATCGCGCGAAAGGTCAGATACTGGAACAGATGGAATCCGCTGACCCAGGCTTTCAGCAAGTCGGCAAGCTCAAGCAACATGGCGCTCACCTCCGTTGCTATCCGCACGATCGAGCAAGGCATTCACAACACGATCCATGGCGGACGAGCGCGAACCCTTGACCAGCAAGGTGACGTTGTCGCGCAATTCCCCGCGCAATGCCTCGATCAACTGCGCCTGGTCCGCGTAGTGCAGCGCACCGCCGTTGAACGCATCCACGGCAGCGCGGCTGAGCTTGCCGACCGCGCGCAAGCGCTGGATGCCGCTGCGCTTGGCCAGCGTGCCGACTTCTGCGTGCAGGCGTTCTGCATCAGTACCGAGTTCAGCCATGTCACCCATCACGAGCACGCGTTCGCCTCGCTCCCCCGCAAGCGTCGCGATGGCCGCGGCGAACGAGCCGGGATTTGCGTTGTAGCTGTCATCAATCAGCACCGCGCCCGAAGCGTGCACGTGGCGCATCAGTCGACCGGCGACACTGGGAGCGTCTTCGAGTCCCGCGCGAATCGTTGCCAATGGAACGCCGAGCGCCATTGCGACAGCACTAGCCGCAAGGGCATTCATCACGTTGTGGCGCCCCGCGAGCGGCAACCCGATTTCGGTGCTCAAGTTGGGCGTGAGCAAACGGAAGTGGCCGTCCGCATTCACGTCCGGATCCAGATTCGCGCTGATGTCGGCACGACGCAGAAGACCAAAGCGCAGGCTCTTGCGTGCGCTCGATATGCGCGAAAAATACTCCGCAAACGCATCATCGGCGTTGATGACGGCAACGCCATCGGCGGGCAATGAACGATAGATGGCCCCCTTCGTTTCGGCGACGCCCTGCAGTGAGCCCAGGCGCTCCAGATGGGCGGCAGCAACGTTGTTGACCACGGCGACATCAGGCTGCGCGATGCGCGAGAGATAGGCGATGTCGCCCGGTTTGCCGGCCCCCATTTCGAGCACGGCAAATTCGCTGTCCTCGGGCATCGCGAGCAAGGTCAGCGGCAGGCCGACCTCGTTGTTGAAGTTGCCGGGGTTGACGTGCGTGCGGCCATGCCGTTCGAGGATTGATGCAACCAGGGTCTTCACCGTGGTCTTGCCGTTCGAACCCGTGATCCCGACCACGCGTGCGCGACTGCGTGCACGCACGACGCGCGCGAGTTCGCCGAGGGCCAACAACGTATCGGTAACGATGACTTGCGGCAAATCGACTTCGAGCGGCCGCGTCACCAGCAACGCCGTGGCATCGCGTTCGCGCGCCGTTGCGGCGAACGCGTGCCCGTCGTGGTGTTCGCCCTTGAGCGCGACGAACAGCATGCCGGTTGTGAGCGTACGCGTGTCGGTCGAAACCGCGCGAATCGTCGCGTCCGCACCCTGCAGGCGACCGCCCGTCCATTTGGCGATGTCGACGAGGCGCAGATTCAACATGCGCGCAGCTCCAGCACTGTCCGCGCCACAGCGAGATCATCGAACGGCTGCTTGTTGCCGGCGATTTCCTGATACGGCTCATGCCCTTTGCCTGCAATGAGCACAACATCGCCTGGCTGCGCCCACGCGATCACCTGCGCGATGGCAGCAGCGCGGTCGCGCTCGATCGTCGCGCGTTGCGGCCGCTCAAGTCCGGCAACGATCTGTTCGATGATCGTGTCGCCATCTTCGCCGCGCGGGTTGTCGTCGGTGACGATGATGCGGTCAGCCAAGGCCTCGGCGATGGCGCCCATTTGCGGCCGCTTTCCCGCGTCGCGCTCGCCACCGCAGCCGAACAGGCAGAACAGGCGTCCTGCGCAATGCGCTCGCAGACTCGTCAGTGCCTGCTCGAGTGCGTCAGGCGTGTGCGCGTAGTCGACGACAATCAGCGGTTGCCCGCCAGCGCCGCCCAGCCGACTCATTCGGCCGGCGACCGGATCGAGCGTTGCCAGCAGGGAGCGAATCGATGCAAACGGCAAACCGAGTTGACCGAGGCACGCTGCAACCGCAAGCAGATTCGAAATATTGAAGCGACCGAGCAGACGCGTTGCGACATCGCCTTCGCCCCAAGGCGTGATGAGCCGGAACGATTGACCGCCGGCTCCGCTTTGAATATTGCGCGCGACGATTTCGGCGTCGTCATGGTTCATTCCATAGCGCAATAGCATGACGCTCGGTGGGACCATCGTAGTCAGAACTCTGCCGAAAGCGTCGTCAACATTGATGATCGCGGCGCCGAGTCCCGGCCACGCGAACAATCGCTGTTTCGCTTCGCCGTACGCGGCCATCGTGCCGTGGTAGTCCAGGTGATCGCGGGTAAGGTTGGTGAACACGGCGAGATCGAACGCGACCGCATCGACGCGGCCCTGGTCGAGGGCATGCGACGACACCTCCATCGCGACGTGACTCGCGCCTTCGGCACGAAATTGCGCCAGCAGGCCGTGCACTGCGATCACATCGGGCGTCGTACGTTCGCCTTCGCGGATCGCGCCGTAGAGGCCAGCACCGAGCGTGCCGATCGTCGCGACGATGTGGCCTGCGTGATGCAGCGCTTGCGCGAGCAGTTGCACCGTCGACGTCTTGCCATTGGTTCCGGTGACGCCAACGACTTCAAGAGCATGCGATGGTTCGGCGAAAAAACGCGCCGCCATTGCGCCAAGCACCTCGCGCAAGCCATCGATCCAGACGATGGGCGCAACGCCACCATCGCCGTCAACAGGGTGGCGGGCATCGGGCGCGGCACATGCGGGAGCCGGCTTTTCCGCCAGGATCACCACAGCACCGCGCGCCGACGCCGCCGGGGCAAACGTAATTCCGTGCGTGCGCGCACCGGCGAGGGCGACGAACGCGTCGCCCGCCGCGATCAGTCGCGAGTCGAGCGTGAGGCCGTGCACGCCAATCTCGGCGGCCGCGCCGGCATTGGCGCGGCCCTGCAGCAGTTCGCGCACACTCATGGCGCGATGCATCGTGTTCATTCGGGCACGCCCTCCGCAAAATCCGGCTCGGCGTTGGCGCCATCTGGCGCCTGCCTTGCGGGCTGCAGGGTGCGCGCTGAATCAGGCGCTGCGGTGTACCAGTTCTGGACATCGTCGGGCGATACGTCGAGCAGGCGCAGTGCGCCTTCCATGACCTTGCCGAAAACGGGCGCGGCAACGAGTGCTCCGTAGAAGGCGCCCTGTGGATCGTGGATCACGACGACGCCAACAAGGCGCGGCTGGCTCGCCGGAACCATGCCCGCAAACAGGGACACATATTTCTTTTGATAGCCACCGCCCACCGCCGTACGCGAAGTACCCGTCTTGCCGGCGACGCGATAATTCGTAATCGATGCCTTGATCCCGCCTCCGGGTGGATGCACCACGGTCTCAAGCATCGTCTTGAGACTCGCCGCGATCTGCGGGTCGATCACGGCCCGATCCGGACTTTGCGCACCCTTGACGAAGGTCGGCGAGCGGAGTCGACCTTCGTTTGCAAGCGCCGCATAGCCCTGAGCGAGTTGCAGTGGCGTCACGCTGAGACCGTAGCCGTATGCAATCGTCGCTTGTTCGACCGGACCCCAACTCTTCGCGATCGGGAGGTTGCCAGGTGATTCACCGGGAAAGCCGCAACCGGTCACCTCTCCAAAACCGAAGCGATGAAAAACGTCGTACATGTGATCGCGCGTCATTGTCAGCGCGATCTTCGCGGCGCCGACATTGCTCGAATAGGTGATGACGCCAGTGACGTCTATCAGACCTTTGTTGTGTACGTCGTGGGTCGTCCATCCGCCAGCGAGTGTCAGCGATCCAGGCGACGTATCGACCGGCGTATGCGCCTTCCACTTGCCGCTTTCCAGCGCCGCTGAAATCGTGAACGCCTTCATCGTCGAACCGGGCTCGACCACGTCGGTCGCCGCGCGATTGCGCCGGTACGAAGGATCGACGTTGCCGCGCGCGTTGGGATTGAAAGATGGCTGGTTGACCATCGCGAGAATTTCACCGGTCGGCACGTCGAGGATCACCATCGAACCCGAAGAGGCGTGGTGTTCTGTCAACGCAGCCTTGAGTTCGCGATACGCGAGATACTGGATGCGACGATCAATCGAGATCGTCAGGTCCTTGCCCGGCTTCGCCTCTCGCACGAGTTCGACGTTTTCCACTTCGTGGCCGAGACGATCGCGAATGACGCGCTTGATGCCTTTCTCGCCAGCCAGCCACTGGTCGAACGCGAGCTCGAGACCTTCCTGTCCGGAGTCGTCGATATTGGTGAAGCCGAGCACGTGGCCGATGACTTCGCCGCTCGGGTAGTAGCGACGGAATTCGCGCTGGCTTGCGACACCCGGGATATCGAGCTTGAGGATGACCTGCGCGTCGTCCGGGTTAAGGTGGCGCTTCAGGTAGACGAATTCCTTGTCGGAATAGGCCATCAGCTTCTGCTTGAGGGCGTCTTCGTCCAGGCCCGCGGCGGTCGCCAGTTCCGGAATGCGATCGGCGTTTTCAAGCAAGGCCATCGGATTGGCCCAGATCGACTCCACCGGTGTCGACACGGCGAGCGGTTCGCCAGTGCGATCGAAGATCGTGCCGCGCGATACCGGAATGTCCAGGTCGCGCAGATAGCGGGCGTCGCCCTGCTCCTGATAGAAATCCTTGCGCACTACCTGCAGGTCTACGGCGCGCACGACGAGGGCGCTGGACGCCAGTCCCAGCATTGCCAGTACGACATACAGCCGCGTGCGCGCATTGGCGGGCTGGACGCGTTCGTTCATCGCGTCGCCCCACGTTCGTCGTGGGCGTGCCCGCTCGCAAGAGGCGCTGCACTGGCATCAATGCGGATGTGCTTTTGCCGCACCGTCCTCACCGCTTCACCACGATGGTTTCCGACGTGCTCGGCGATACCATGCCGAGCTTGCCACGGGCGATCTGCTCGACCCGATTGTTTTCCGCCCACGTCGCCTGCTCCAGTTGCAAACGACCGAATTCAAAGTTGAGATCGTCGCGCTCGTTGCCGAGCCGGGTGAATTCGACGAACCCAATGCGACTCTGCTGGCGTGCGTAGACGACGCCGATCGCGGTGACCAGTGTTGCCAGCAGCAACACCAGAAGTGCGACTGCGCGCATGATCATGTGCGCTTCTCCGCAATGCGCAGCACTGCACTGCGCGCGCGTGGATTCACCGCCAACTCCGCATCGCCGGCAAACTGCGCCTTGCCGATGGCCAGCAAAGGCGCCAGTGCGACCTCAGGCGGTGGCAAGCCACGACGAACCGGGCGCGCGACTTCGCCGCGGATGAACTGCTTCACTGTGCGGTCTTCGAGCGAGTGAAAGCTGATCACCGCAAGACGCCCGGCGGGCTTCAGGCAAGCCAGTGCACCCTCAAGTCCCTGCTGCAGGGCACCGAGTTCGTCGTTGATGTGAATGCGCAGTGCCTGAAACGTGCGTGTTGCCGGGTGCTTGTTGCGCTCGCGATATCCAATCGTCTTGGCGACAAGGTCGGCAAGTTCACGCGTGGTCGCCAACGGTCGTTCGGTTGTTCGCTCCACGATGGCCCGCGCGATTCGTCGACTCATTTTTTCCTCGCCATGGCGCCAAAGGACATCGGCGATCTCTTGCACATCCGCTTCGACCAGCCACTGTGCCGCACTCGACCCACGCGTCGGATCCATCCGCATATCCAGCGGACCTTCGTGTTGGAAACTGAAACCCCGCGTCGCGTCATCCAACTGCGGCGACGACACGCCAAGGTCCAGCAACACGCCATCCAATCCCGCGATCGCTTCCTGCCAATCAGCGATCGCCGCAAAATTCGCGTGCCGGATGCGCACGCGTGAGTCCGTTGCAAATTCGTTTTGCGCTGTCGCGATTGCCTCCGGATCGCGATCCATCAACAGCAAGCGACCCTCCGGACCCAATCGCTTCAGTACCGCGCGCGCGTGTCCGCCGCGTCCAAAAGTTCCATCGAGATAGATTCCTTCGGGTCGCACACGCAGGCCTTCCACGACCTCCGTCAACATCACCGGTACGTGCTCGCGTTGTGTCGTGCTCATGCGCAAGCCCCCGTCACAACTTCAGCCCGAGCATGTCCTCCGTGATCTGGTCCTCACCGATCGTTTCGCGGATCTTGGCCAGGTGTGCCTGCTCGCCCCACAGCTCGAACTTGTTGCCCATGCCGAGCAGTACGGCGCGCTTTTCGATCCCGGTGGCGACGCGCTGGCTTCCTGGCAGCTGGATGCGGCCGTTGCCGTCGGGCTCCACATGCGCGGCGGCGCCGACGAGCTTCATCTGCAAGTTGCGGTGCACTGCCTTCACGCTCGGTAGCAGGTTGATTTCATCGCGCACGCGCTCCCACTCTTTCTCGGGAAAAATCCAGAGACAGCCATGCTCGAATGGGTTGTAGGTCACGACGAGGCGATTGCCCGTCTTCGAGACGAGCTCGCGATGGGCAGCGGGAATGGCTACCCGACCCTTGTCGTCCAGTGTGACCGCGGTCTCGCCTTGAAACATGACCCACTACTCACCACGAAAAACCACTACAACCCACATTAGGCGGCGAGATATGGCATGTCAAGGAAATTCGGGGAAAAAACGCTGGCGCCGCAAGGATTTGGGATATCGAAGGCGTTTGCGAACTTGACGGTTTTGATAAGTGTTATGAAGAGTTTGCGCCAACATATTGATGCAGTGGAAAACATCGATATTCTCACCGGCAATTCAAGTTGGGATGATGTAACGGACATCCCGTCGGCCCGCCCGCAGGGTCGAATGGCGCACCCAGCAATGTCGTGGACCGTATGACATGCGCCGGAGAAGATCAGCAGGACACAAAAACGATCATTGGCCAGCGTGAGGGCTCTTGGACGGCCCTCCCTCTCCAAAGGGTTCGCCGACGATTGCGTCGCTGGAGCGCGCACTTTCCGCTGGCGTGAACGACAGCAAACAGCGACGCACTCGTGCGCAAAACGGCCGGACTTGCCCCAACGACGCCCTGGTATGACCGGCGGGCCTGGCTTGGCAGGTTCGCTGACCGCATTCATCAGGGCAACGAGGTTGGCAAGGGCAACTGCTGCGGCTTATGCGGTTGGTGGGACTCGCCCTCGCCACGGTCGCAAAGAACCCAGTCATCAACAGCACGGTCTGCGGAGGACTCCGCGCTCTGTCGTAACGATTTCTCCAATCAACGACAAAGTGCTGGTTATCCCGACCTCGGGATACAAACGCCGATGACGGCGCCTTGAGCCATATGCGCTTCGTCAGGTCCCGCGCTGGGCAACCGTCATCGCTGCGAGTGACACGCAATCTGGTCGGTCGCCCGGAATCGCATCTGGCACGCGAGCGCAACGTATCCGGTCGCAGGATTGGCCAACGTCGCCACAACGTTCACGAAGCAATATCGAACTGCAAACCGCAATAACGGATGCGATCTCGTCGATCGCAATATCATCGTGATTCCGTATCGATGATTCGACGACGAGGTGTGGCGTCGGATCCATCGATCGACCGTTTTTTTGGTCGCAAAAACCCCGCGTCACTGGCATCCGCTCGCGGCATCCTGATACGGTCGGATCAACATGCTGCTAGGGAAGCAACGGATGGCGCGCGTCTGTCTGAACATGATCGTCAAGAACGAAGCAGCCATCATCGAACGCT
The DNA here is from genome assembly GCA_039921645.1 of Dokdonella sp. Classification (GTDB taxonomy): domain Bacteria; phylum Pseudomonadota; class Gammaproteobacteria; order Xanthomonadales; family Rhodanobacteraceae; genus Dokdonella_A. Next base: position 1,902 of record JBDSBK010000114.1, on the reverse strand, counting down.
GCTTGGCTGCCGTGGTCCCGTACATTGACTGCTACGTTATCTGCGACACCGGCTCGACCGACGGAACCGTCGAACTCATCCGCAATTACTTCGATAGGCGCGGCATTCCCGGGATATTGCCAACCAAGACGTTCCGAAATTTCGAGCAGGCACGCAACGAGGCGCTCGATGCGGCACGCGCGAGTGCGCTTCAATTTGACTACATCCTTCTCTGCGACGCCGATATGGATCTGCAAGTGAGCCGTGGGGATTTTCGCGACCACCTTAGCGGGCCGGTTTATTCGATCACGCAGAGAACCGCCGGAGGGCTCGAATATCCGAATGTGCGCCTGTTTCGCCGCGACATCGAGGCGCGCTACCAAGGCGTAACGCACGAGTATCTCAACGTGGGCGACCTGGCTCGCCCGGTGCTTGAAGGAGTTTCCTACGTCGACCACGCCTCCGGCGCAAACCGCGCGGGCAAGTTCGAACGCGATATCGAATTGCTCGCGGAGGGACTTCGACTGGAGCCGGACAACGCGCGCTACGTGTTCTATACCGCCAACTCCCACTACGACCTCGGCAATTGCAGCGAGGCCATGTCCTGGTATGCCCGCCGGGAAGCAATGGGAGGCTGGCAGGAGGAGATTTTCTATTCGTCGTATCGAATCGGTTTATGCCTGCAACATCTCGGGCGCGAGGACGAAGCGATATCGCGGCTGCTGGAGACCTACGATCGCTTCCCATGGCGAGCCGAGCCTTTGCATTTGCTTGCACTCCACTATCAGCGCAAGGCGCGCCATCGGCTTGCACACTGGATCGCCGACACTGGCTGCCGCGTATTGCCGCCGACCGCTGGACTGTTCGTCGAGACCGATGTCTATACGTGGCGACTGAAGGATATCGTCGCCGTATCGCTGTTTTGGCTCGATCGTCGCATGGAGAGTGCGGCGTTGAATCGGGATTTGCTTGGGACTGCGCCGGCAAGCGAGCACGCACGCATCGAGAAGAACCTGGCGTTCTGTGCTGGCGATGTCGGCAAAGATTGCATTGTCCCGCCGGAACCACCATGCACCGCTGACGCCCATCCGTGGGACAAGTACGAAGGCCTGAAGCTCTGGGGCTGGTACATCGATCAGATGGATTTATGGAAACAACATCTGTTTGCGAAAGAGCCAGCGCGAATACTCGAGATTGGCGCATTCGATGGCGTCTCCGCCAACATGATGCTCGATACGATCTTCGTGAACAGGCAGTCGCATCTCGTCGCGATCGATCCGTTTCTGCCCGACTCGACGACGCCGGAAGTGGGCGAAGGAACGCATCAAACATTCCTGCGCAATGCCGATATCGGAAATCATCGAGATCGAATCAGTTTGTTGCACGGCTTCAGCTTCGATCTGCTGCACGGGATGCCGCCGGAATCATTCGATTTCATCTACGTGGATGGCAGCCATCTGGCGCGTCACGTGATCGAAGACGCAGTATTGGCGATGCGCCTGTTGAAGCCGGGGGGCGTCATCGGCTTCGACGACTATGTATGGACTTCGCCGACGAATCCCGTAAATCCCTGCGCGAGTCCGAAGGCAGCCATCGATGCATTTGAAGCCGCCTACAAGGACCAATTGGAACTGCTGTTCAGCACCCGGCAACGGTTCTACCGGCGCCGGGCAGACGCCGTCATCGCGTGAAACAGCATGGACAACCGACGCTACATGCCCAGTAGCAACGACCCGGCCATGCCACGGGTCTGCATGCGCAAGCTACACATGAAGAATAAGGTGGGAGCCGGTCGATAAGCCGGGTTCTGTCGTGAGCAGCCATTCCTCTAGACCCTGCGTCGCCGCAGGGTTCAAGCAACCAACCCGGGAACGACGCGGGCCACGTCATGGTTCCCCTATTTGGTCTTGCTCCAGGTGGGGT
>JBDSBK010000113.1:0-7719 GCA_039921645.1 Dokdonella sp. | reverse complement strand
GCGAACATGCGGATCGGATCTTCGCCGGTGCGGCGATACGGATACACGCCGCCGGTGTACGGGTAATAGCCCGGCAGGTTTTCCTTCTGCAGGAAGACGAGCAGCTCACCCCAGCTCTTGTAGGTGGGCGCGGCAATCTTCGGGATCTTCTGGTGCGACAGCGATTCGCGGTAGTTCTCGACCTTGATCGCCTTCCCGCGCACTTCGTATTCGGTGTACTCGTCGATGATCGACTTCAGGCGCTGCGGCCATTCGCGCAGCAGCTTGAGCGAGTCGGACGAGAGCGACTGGATCGCATCGTTGTAGCGCTGGCGCAGCGTGACGAGCGAACGGTCCAGCGTCGCCGGTGCCGGCGGCGGCGCCACGGCGCGTTCGTCGGATTCGCGGCGCAATTCCCAATTGAACTTGAGCTTGCGCCGGTCCGGGCCACCGCTGCGGCGCTCGCCCGATGCCGGAAACTCCGGTGCTGCGGCGGAAGGCAGGATCAGCTCATCGACGCCGTAGAGATCGAGCATCTTCGGCAATGCCGCATCGTCGAGATCGCGCAGCGACTGCCAGTACGACTGCGCGCGATCGGCGGCTTCGGCCTGCTTGTCGATCGCGCCATTGATGCCGCGGCCCTGCTCGGCGATTTCGGCGAGGTAGCGTACGCGCGCGCCGGGGATCAGCACGGTGGCGCGCGGTTCCTTCAGCGAGGTGTCGAGGTGCGGTGTCCAGTCAAGCTTGCTGGAAGTGGTGGGAGCGGCTTTAGCCGCGATGCTTTGCTGATTGTCTGCTGAAAGCATCGCGGCTGAAGCCGCTCCCACAGAGGTAGTGGCCGAAGGCGCTCCGGCAGAAGCACTGACCGAAGCCGCACTTGGAGAAACGCCCGCGGACGCCGGGTTTCCGTCGTTGAGGTGCAGCTTCTCGCGCAGCAAACGGCACAGGTTGGTGAACATCCAGGTCACGCCCGGATCGTTGAACTGGCTCGCGATAGTCTGGTAGACCGGTACGTCCTCATCCTTCAACTGGAACGCGACGCGGTTGCGCTTCCATTGCTTGCGCACGTCGCGCAGTGCGTCTTCGGCGCCACGCTTGTCGAACTTGTTGAGCACGATGAGCTCTGCGAAGTCGATCATGTCGATCTTCTCGAGCTGGCTCGCGGCACCGTAATCGCTGGTCATCACGTACATCGGGAAGTCGACGAGGTCGACGATCTCCGAATCGCTCTGACCGATGCCCGCGGTCTCGACGATGACGAGGTCGTAGGCTTGACCCTTGAGGAACGCGATGCAGTCCTTCAACACCGCATTGGTCGCGACGTGCTGGCGACGCGTCGCCATCGAGCGCATGAACACGCGATGGCTGCGCAGCGAATTCATGCGGATGCGGTCGCCGAGCAGCGCGCCGCCAGACCGACGACGCGTCGGATCGACCGCAAGCACCGCGACGCGCATGTGCGGGAACGCGTGCAGGAAGCGCAACAGCAATTCGTCGACGACGGACGACTTGCCCGCGCCGCCGGTGCCGGTGATGCCGACCACCGGCGTCTTGCCGCCGGCCAGTTGCCATTCCTTGCGCAGGCGATCGATCTGATGCTCGTCGTGGCGACCTTCCTCGATCGCGGTCAACGCATGGCCCACGGCGATTTCGTCTTCGATGTTCACCTGCGCCGGCGGCAGCGTGTGCGCGTCGGCGTCGCGCAGCACGCGCGCGTCCGCAGCGGTGCGCGCACGCGCGACGACGTCCTGGATCATCGCGACGAGGCCGAGATGCATGCCGTCGTTCGGGTGATAGATGCGTTCGACGCCGTAGGCCTGCAGTTCGCGGATTTCTTCCGGCGTGATCGTGCCGCCGCCACCGCCGAACACGCGTATGTGGCCAGCGCCGCGTTCCTTGAGCATGTCGACCATGTACTTGAAGTACTCGACGTGGCCGCCCTGGTACGACGACAGCGCGATTGCATCGGCGTCTTCCTGCAGCGCGGCGCGCACGACATCTTCGACCGAGCGGTTGTGGCCGAGGTGGATGACTTCGGCGCCCTGCGCCTGGATCAGGCGGCGCATGATGTTGATCGCGGCGTCGTGGCCGTCGAACAGGCTGGCGGCGGTGACGAAACGCAGCGGCGCGCCGTCGATCGACGTCTCGGTGGCGATGTTCTGGGCTGGTGTGCTCATGGCGAATCCGCGATCGTGAGGCTGAACGGAGATTGTAACGCCGCTCGCGTGGGCTTGCCCCCGTTCGCAGGCGTATCGGGGCTGGCGCGGCCCTTGCGCCGGGGTCTTCAAAAGAGAATGGCATCAGGCGCTGTTTGTTCTTGTTGTGCTGGGGCTTGCACCATCCCCACCCAACCCTCCCCTTGAAGGGGAGGGCTAAAGCAGTGACATCCCCCATTCGGCGCGGTGACCCTGTTCGCCAGAAGCTGAGGCTCTGAAGCCCTCCCCTTCAAGAGGAGGGTTGGGTGGGGATGGTGTCGACCACGAATCCTGCAGCCGATGTTGCCGCTATGGCGGAAAAACATCGCGGCTGAAGCCGCTCCCACAGAAGCCGCTTCCACAGAAACCGCTCCCACATTGCGCTTCGATGTGGCAGGCATCGCGGCTGAGGCTGGCGCTACAGCTGATTTGTTGTTGCCAAGAGCGTCGCGGCTGAAGCCGCTCCTACAGAAGCGGCTCTTGCACCGACCTTTAAGGTTTGCCAAGAGCATCGCGGCTGAAGCCGCTCCCACAGGTGCGCCAACAGGGGTCTTCTAAGGTGTCTTGTCAGGGGTAGCGGCTGCAGGCGGCGCCCGCGCGCTTGTGGGAGCGGCGCTCTTGTGGGAGCGGCGCTCTTGTGGGAACGGCGCACTAGTGGGAGCGGCGCTCTTGTGGGAGCGGCGCACTAGTGGGAGCGGCGCTCTTGTGGGAGCGGCGCGCTAGTGGGAGCGGCGCTCTTGTGGGAGCGGCTTCAGCCGCGATGCTTGACGATCTATCGGCGGCCTATGTCCGGCGATCTATCGATTGACAGGCGCCGGCAGCGGTGGCGCGCGCAGCGGCACCGGCGTCGACTGCACGATCGAGCTGGTCGTGTTGCCGTACTTGAGGATCTCGTCGAGCACGCCTTCGAGCAGCTCGACTCGGCCGACGAGGATTTTCATGATGAAGCAATCCTCGCCGGTCACGCGATGGCACTCGATGATTTCGGGCGTATTGCGCGAAAGTTCGGCGATGAGCTGAAGCTGGCCCGGCATCGGGCGCACGCGCACGAATGCGGTGACGCCGAGGCCGAGCGCGACGGGGTCGAGATCGAGGCGGGCGCCGCGGATCACGCCGCCTTCGTGCAGGCGTTGCACGCGTTCGCTCACTGCCGGCCCCGACATGCCGATGCGTCGCGCCAGTTCGCTCATCGGCAGGCGCGGGTCGTCGAGCAGAAGACGCAGGATCGACAGATTGGTGTCGTCGAGAAGGCTGCTCGCCTTGTCGAAGGAATTTCGCGCTTGTTTCTTTTTAATCTTAGGCATTTTTGCGATCTTTACTTCCAATTGCCATTCAACATGTGGGCGCGGCCTTCGACAATAGCACTTCTTTTGTCGAGCAGGATTCCGTATGAACTCCGCCGAATTGCCACATTCCGGCGCGCGCAAGCTGCGCGCGGATTCGATACCGCCGCATGCGTGGTTCCTCGTCAGTGCGCTCTTCCACTATCTCGGTCCCGCGTTCGCGGTGTTGCTGTTTGCACGACTGGAGCCGCTCGGCGTCGCATGGTTGCGGATCAGCGTTGCGGCGATTGCCTTTGCGATCTGGCGGCGACCGTGGCGCGCATTCCTGTCGACAAGTCCGTCGCAGCGGTGGCTGCTGATCGCGATGGGGATCGTCCTTGCGCTGATGAACTCGGTGTTCTATCTGGCGATCGCGCGATTGCCGCTCGGCACGGTCGGCGCGATCGAATTCCTTGCACCGATCACGCTCGCATTGCTGGGTTTGCGCGACGCGCGCAACGTGCTGGCACTCGGCGTTGCGGTGGCCGGCGTCTCGCTGCTGACCCGCGTTCACTTCGACGGCGCTGCGCTGGCCTACGTGTTTGCATTCGCCAATTGCGCGTTGTTCGCGGGCTATCTCGTGCTTGGCCATGCACTGGCACGCGATGGCGGGGCGGCCGGCATCGATCGACTCGGTGCGGCAATGCTGATCGCCATGCTGGCTTCAGCCCCGATCGGGTTTCGCGAGGCGTTGCCCGCACTGACGGATGCGCGATTGCTGCTTGCCGCGATCGGCGTGGGCGTCTGCTCGTCGGTGATTCCGTACGTGTGCGATCAGCTCGCGATGGCGCGCCTGCCGCGATCCACGTTTGCGCTGCTTCTTTCCCTGCTGCCCACATCCGCGGTCATCATCGGTGCATGCGTGCTGCGGCAGATTCCAGGTCCGGTCGAGTGGAGCGGCATTGCCCTCGTCATTGCAGGCGTGCGCCTGCACCGGTCGCAGGTCGCAGGCGATTCCAACGACCCGGCGCGATCGTGTGGGCCTCAGGAGGAACGATGAGCAGTGCGATACATGAAGGCGGTTGCCTCTGCGGTGCGATCCGCTATCGCGCCACGGCCGAGCCGGTAGCAGTCACACGTTGCCATTGCCGCTCGTGCCGCCTCGCAGCAGGTGCACCTTCGCTTGCGTGGACGGTGTTCCCGTCCGGGCACTTCGCCTTCATCGCCGGCGAGCCGAAACGCTTTCGATCGTCGGCCGATGTCGTACGCACGTTCTGCGGCACCTGCGGAACGTCGATCGGCTGGCAACGCGATGCGCGTCACGCAACCATCGACATCACCACGGCGACGCTCGACCAACCGGATGCGTTCGCTCCGACCTGCGAGATATGGACCGAACACAAGCTTGCATGGGAGACGCTGGATCCGTCGTTGCCGCAGCATCTACGCAGCAGCCGGGAAGGTGCGCCCGACAACGGATAGCCCGAGAACGCTGCGCTCGGTGCAGCCGGATCGATCGCCTCAAGCAAATCCGTACGGCAGGTTCGGCGACGACACCACGCGGTCACCAACGATTTCACCGGCGAGAAAACCCATGCCCGCGTCGATCACGTCGCCGTCGTCGACGACACGGTGGTGCCCGAGTCCGCTCGTCGTGAGCAGTCGCGCATCGGGCCAGTGGCGCGTGATGCGCTCGCCTTCCGCCCATGGCACTTCACGGTCGCCGAGGTCGTGCACGATGAGCGCCAGGCATGCGAGCGCCGGCGCTTTCAGATGCGCCTGCAGGCTGGAAACGCGCGTTGGATGGAACGCCTCGTACTCGTCGAACAAATGCGACGACAGATGCTCGGCCAAGCCGACGAACCGCGCGAAACGCGAGGCCGCGGCCATCGGATCGGATACCGGCGCAATCAGAATCACGCGCTCGGCCTCGATGCCCGCGGCGAGCGCGAGCACGGTTGCGGCACCACCGAGCGAATGCCCGATCACCGCGGATGCCTTGCCATACCGGCGTGCGACCTCGACCAGCACATCGGCGAAATCCGGCAAGGTCGCGCGTCGACCGCTGCTGCGGCCGTGGCCGATCTGATCGAAACCGATCACCGCGTAGCCGGCTTCGCGCAGTCTCTCCACCCATGGCAGAAAGCGTGTCGCATGGCTCGACCAGCCGTGCGAGAGCAGCACGAAGGGTTGCGAGGTCGGATCGCCCCAGACGTACAGACCCAACTGTTCGCCCGCAAACGGGAAGCTCGACAGCACGGCATCGCCGGTTGCCACCGTCGCCGCGCGTCGGCGTGAACTCGACATCGGCGTGCAGAACAGGCGATACGCGCGGCGCAGGGTTGTCCCCGGCCGCAACCAGCTGCCGAACGTGAAGCGCGCGCGCAGCCCGAACAGGAAAATATTGCGAACGATCGTGCTATTTCTATTCGCCGTCATCGCGGACATGGCACACCTCGTAAATCAGGGGGAATTGGCGCTGAGCAGGCGATCGAAAGCGCGTTCCGCCTGCGCCCTCGCCTGCTTCGGATCGAACAAGCGCGTGTCCTGATGCAGGGCCAGCGCAAAGCCGAAGATTTCAAACGACAGTTGCTTTGCATCGGTGTCGGCGCGCAATTCGCCCGCCTCCACCGCCATCACGACCGCGCGCGCGGTGTCGTCGCGCCAGCGTTTGATCAGCGTGACAACGGCATCGTGCAGCACGCCGGGACGCGAGTCGTATTCACTGACCGCGCCCATGATCAGGCAGCCCTGGCGGTTGTCGCGCACCCAGTCGTACCAGCCACCGACGATCGCGCGCAACCGCGCAAGCCCGCGCGGCGCACGCAATGCGGGGATCAGCACGGATTCGCCGAAGCGTCGACCGCCCGCATCGAGCACGGCCAGTTGCAGATCCTCGCGCGATCCGAAGTGCGCGAACACACCGCTCTTGGACATGCCGACCGCTTGCGCGAGATCGCCGATCGAGAGCCCTTCGAGGCCTTCTCGGCACGCGATCGCATACGCGCGATCGAGGATCAGTTCGCGCGTTGCCGCGCCTTTGCTGGTCGCTGTCTGGGCTGCCATGGATTCATGAATAGCACGACCGTTCGTTCTTTTCAACCCGCTGACGCAACATGAACGCGGCTCATGTCGCACTGTCGTCGCCCGACCTGCGCCGTTACACTACGCGCCGCGCTCCGCCGGCCACTCAGCCGAACACCGTAAAACAATCAATTAATCAATCATTTACGACCCGCCCTTTGCACAGTTTGCGAACCAGACTGACGCGGGCGGTCTTTTTTCTGCCTCCCAGGAGCAGTCATGATTTTTGAAACCGTCGCCCAGACCGGCCATGAGCAGGTCGTGTTCTGCCACAACAAGGATGCGGGCCTGAAGGCCATCATCGCGGTCCACAACAGCGTGCTCGGCCCTGCCCTCGGCGGCTTGCGCATGTGGCCGTACAAGAGCGAGGCGGAAGCGCTGAACGACGTGCTGCGCCTGTCGCGCGGCATGACCTACAAGAATGCGGTCGCCGGCCTCAACCTCGGCGGCGGCAAGGCCGTGATCATCGGCGATCCGTCGAAAGACAAGTCCGAAGCGCTGTTCCGCGCGTTCGGCCGCTTCGTCAATTCGCTCAACGGCCGCTACATCACCGCTGAAGACGTCGGCATCGACGTCAACGACATGGAATGGGTGTTCCGCGAAACCGAATTCGTCACCGGCGTGCACCAGGTGCATGGCGGTTCGGGCGATCCGTCGCCGTTCACTGCGTTCGGCACGCTGCAGGGACTGATGGCGGCGCTCAGCCACAAGCACGGCAACGAAGACGTCGGCAAGTACAGCTACGCGGTGCAGGGCGCCGGCCACGTCGGCATGGAGTTCATCAAGCTGCTGCGCGAGCAGGGTGCGAAGGTGTTCGTCACCGACATCAACAAGGAACTCGTGCAGAAGGCGGTCGACGACCACGGCTGCATCGCGGTCGGGCTCGATGAAATCTACGACGTCGACGCCGACGTCTACAGCCCGTGCGCGCTCGGTGGCACGCTCAACGAGAAAACCATCGACCGCATCAAGGCGAAGATCGTCTGCGGCGCGGCGAACAACCAGCTCGCAACGGATGCGATCGGCGATGAGCTCACGCGTCGCGGCGTGCTGTATGCGCCCGACTACGCGGTCAACGCGGGCGGCGTGATGAACGTGTCGCTCGAGATCGATGGCTACAACCGCGAACGCGCGATGCGCATGATGCGCACGATCTACCTGAACCTCTCGCGCATCTTCCAGATCGCCGAGCGCGACGG
>JBDSBK010000112.1:0-4543 GCA_039921645.1 Dokdonella sp. | reverse complement strand
CTAGACCTTGCTGCGTTCGGTCGCTTGCGGCACCGCGGTCGTCTCGGCCTTCGGTGCATCGAGCTGGTCGCGCGGATGCTGCACGACTTCGGTCTTCTGATAGCGCGCGAGCACCATGTCCGCATTCACCTGACCGCTCACGACGCCGGCAGCGGCGAGTCGCGCTTCGAGACCCGCATCGCCTTCGGACGCGGCAAGCGCATTTGCCGCTTCGATCTGCGCGCCTTGCTCGAGCTGGCGCGTCTTCACGCGTTCGAGCGAATCGAGCGCCGTGCGCAGCTTCGTGTTCTGACCGCTGCTGGTTGCCGCGATCGATGCCTGCGCACGCAGCACGCTTTCGTTCGCCTTCACCTGATCGACCTGCTGCTGCAGGCTTTCGATGCGGCGGTCGGCTGTCTTGATCGACGCGTGCAGCTTGTCGACTGCGGCGATATTCGTCGACAGGGATTTTTCCTCGACGGCGACATCGCTTTCGAGCTGGGCGACCTTGCCCGCGACGTCGCGCGCGAGTGCCTGATCGCCCTGGCCGAGCAGGCGGCCGATGTGGCTTTCGTACTCCGCTTTCTTCGCGCGCTTGGCGTCGAGCTTGTCGGATGCGAGCTTCTGCTGCGCCATCATTTTCGTCAGGTCTTCCTTTGCGCGCAGGCTGTCGTTCTGCGCATCGCGGATTTCCTGATCGAGAATGCGCGTGGCGTTCTTGTCGATGACGGCCTGGCCGGCTTCGTTGGCGGCGCCGCGGAACAGCGTCAGGATCTTGGCGAGAATGCTCATGCGGACCTCAGTGCGTGATGAAGGGGCGCAGCGCCTCGACGGCCTGCAGCGTGTTGCGTGCGAGCACGTCGATTTCCTCGACGATGTTCGCGAGCGGCGAGCGCGTCGACAGTTCGCCGAAAACGACGTAGATGTCTTCGCCGTCCATCTGCTGCAGACCGAGGTTCGACAGCGGATTGAGCGGATTCAGGCGCAGGCACGCATCGTTGAAAGCGGCGCGGTCGTCTACTTGCGAACCCATGCACAGCGGCGTCGACGCGAACAATTGTTCGCCCGAAGCCATCAGGTGAATCACCAGATCGCCGTGCTCGGGCAGGGTGATCGCAATCGTGGGATCGGCGCCGCGTTCGAGATTGAGCACGAACGACAAGCGCTCGCGCAGCACGTGTTCGGCGAGCGCCTCATGCAGTGCAGTCGTGGTCCAGGGTTGGCTCATGGCGGAATACGCCTCCAGTTGGCGGTAGCGGTCGGGGAGCACGAGCTCGCGCAGCGCGAGTTCGAGGGTTGCGAGGATCTCGCGGTGATGTGGCCGGATGAAGACCTGGCGCGGTACCAGGCCCTTTTCGCGCATGCGCTCGCGGAACGCGCGCTGGCTGCGCGCGGCGGGCGAGGAGGACTGACCAGCGTGTTCCGATTTCATTACTAGTAACATTACATGTAACTAAATTTCCGTGTCAAGCGACTTTGCATCGGTTGCCAGTGGCTGATGGCGGAGAGACGCCAGCGCGACAAACGTCGACTTCACGTCGCCCGGGAGTTGCGCCTGCAGGTCTTCCTGTGCCGCAATGCGCCATCCGCAGGCTGTCGGCGCGAGGCTCGATAACCGCCGCCTGCATCCACGTTCAAAGGAGTTCCCATGCCGCGTCACCACGGCGAAATGCACCGTTCGGACCGCGCCGGCTGGCTCCGTGCAGCGGTGTTGGGCGCCAACGATGGCATCGTGTCCACCGCAAGCCTGATCGTCGGTTTCGTCGCCGCTGGCGCCGATCGCCACGGCATCCTGCTCGCCGGCGTGGCCGGTCTCGTCGGCGGCGCGTTGTCGATGGCGGCGGGCGAATATGTTTCCGTCAGCTCGCAGTCGGATACCGAGAAAGCCGATCTCGCGCGTGAACGCAGCGAGCTGGACGAATACCCGGAAGGCGAGTTGCGCGAACTCGCCGGGATCTACGTGAAGCGCGGCCTGGAGCCGACGCTCGCCACCCAGGTCGCCGAGCAGCTGACCGCGCACGACGCGCTCGCCGCGCACGCGCGCGACGAACTCGGCATCACGCACGAACTGCGTGCGCGCCCAATGCAGGCAGCAGGGGCGTCCGCCGCCGCGTTCGCGAGCGGTGCCGCCGTGCCCTTGGTCATCAGCGTGCTCGCACCGAAAATCGGTCTCGCGACGACCGTGATCGTCGCGTCCCTGGCGTGCCTCGCCCTGCTCGGCGCCATCGCGGCGCGCGTCGGCGGCGCGAATGCGCTGCGTGGCGCGTTGCGCGTCACGCTGTGGAGTGCGATCGCGATGCTGGTGACCGCTGCAATCGGGCGGTCATTCGGCGTTTGATGCGGCTGCGCAGACCGATCGATCGCGCGTGCGATCGGTCGCCCGCAAGCGCTCGTTTGTCAACGCAGGCAGGCGTCGGCCGCTTGCGTCATTCCTTCAGGACCATGTCGATGCACATGACGGCAGCGACGATGAGGATGCGCACGTTGTCGTCCGCGGCCACGGCATCCTTGATCGCGAGCATGTAGTTGTCCGCCGAGGTGAACAGCTCCTTGCCCAGGCCCGCCCATTTCTTCGACACGCTCGCAAGTTCCCGTTCGCCTTTGACGAAACGGAAGTCCCAGCTCGTCCACGTGCCCTGCAGCGTGCACAGCGGCTGATCGCCTGCATCGAGCACGTCGAACTTGCCGCCGATGGAGAAAAATTTCTGCTTGAACGATCCGACGACCCTGTCGTCCTCGTCGAGCACGTCCACTTTCGACAGCAACAGGGAAAAACCGCGCTTGACCGTGAGTATCTTGCGCCCCTCGGGCGTGCGCACTTCCACATGGAACGGCGTCATCCGCTTGTAGTCGGTGAAGCGGAAGAGCTTGGTGAGGATGCCGAGATTCGGCTCCCGGCACTCCATGATTTTTCGATTCGTCGCCGGATCGAAGACGTCGTAATTGTTCGATGCCTTGAACAGGCCCACTTGTTCCTTCACGAAGAAAAGATTGCTGCGCAGTACAGGATGCATGGCTGTCCTAGTCGGAGGGTAGGGTCGCGACGGTTCGTTCCCCGAAGAACCGGTATCCGATGCGACGTCGGTGTGAGCAGACAGGCTTCAACGTCGCCGCTAAGCGCCAGCGCGATCGTCAAGCGGAATGAAAGCCCCCGATGCGACTATATCGAACGATACATCCACGGCGAAGCCTGCGTTTGGCGCGGGTCGCGTCCATTGCGCGGGCAGCGCCGGCAGTCGAGCGCGGTCGATCAGCAGGTCGATGCGTTCGACCCATCGTGTTCGGGTACTCCCGCGCTCGCCACGACCGCAGGCGTCAGCCCGAACGATCGATTTTGAAAAATGTCCAGGCAGCACCGAACAAGAAGCCTGCGCCGCATCCACCCAGAATCCACCGCGTGCCTGTCGGGCTCAAGTCAACGAGCCCGCTGTCGGGTGAAGGGCCGAATGGGTCCAGGAAAATTGCGACGACAAGAAGCAGAACACCGATGCCCAGCAATCCCCACAGCGTGATGCTCTCGTGCTTGCTGGTTGGCGTAGTCATGGCTTTGAAGCCTCTGAAGTCTTGTGTGCGGTGAGCGGCGTGATCGCGAATTGCACGGCGTCCAGCCAACGATTGCGTTCCGGTAACTGCGGATTGCCGATTCCGGATACCTGATTGAAGCTACGCCGCGACGCGGCGTCGACTCGAATACATTGCGGGAGCGCGAGTCATTCTCCAGCGGGCGGCTCCCAGAGTTCCACCTTGTTGCCATCGGGGTCGAACACCCAACCAAACTTCCCCTGCTCGGATTCGTCGGTGCGGTCTTCCACGTTGCAGCCTTCCGCCCTGAGCGCCGCGAGCAGCGCGTGCAAGTCGGCGACGCGAAAGTTGATCATGAAATTTCCGGATCCCAGATGCGTCGTGTCGCTCTTGAATGCGCTCCAGATGGTCATGCCTTTTTCGCTTTCGGCGCCGCCCCACTCGAAAATGACGCCACCCCAATCGGTCACATCCAGTCCAAGATGCTCGCGGTACCAGGCGCCGAGCGCTTTTGGATCATTCGATTTGAAGAAAATCCCGCCGATCCCGGTTACGCGTTTCATGTCTTCTCCTCCCGTCAAATGTATGCACCACCGCCTGCTGCACAAGCCAAGCGTCGCATGAATCCCGGTGCACGTTGCAACCGAACCATCATCGCGCATGCGCTGCGCGAGCGCATAGCCCGGCGCCGCTCACGCGCGAGACCCGACGACATCGTTTGCCCGTGCTCGGCGAGGAACGGTTTGACCATCGCGCATGCGGCAAGCGTATCAAGCGGGCAAGTATCATGAGACATCCACGGTCGGCGCGTGTGCGCCACGAAACGTGGATCGCTGGCGCACAAACGGCGTCGCGCGCGCTGCCGTAAAAACGGGAGGAAACAAACGATGAACATCCTGTTGTGGGTGCTGCAGATCCTCGCCGCGTTTCTGTACGGAGCGTCGGGCGTCATGAAGGTCTTCATGTTCGACAAGATAAGCGAAGGCGTCCCTTCCTTCGGAGCGTTGCCGCGCCAGGCCTGGATGGCGCTTGGGATCGTCGA
>JBDSBK010000111.1:0-4319 GCA_039921645.1 Dokdonella sp. | reverse complement strand
TCGCGCATCATCGCCGTGCCACCGGGCTGCCATTTGTAGGGCGAAGGCAGGACCAGCGAGCAATCCGTTCGCACGAAATCGCTCGCAATCGCAGTCCAATTCCGCCCTCGACGTCAATCGAGGGCGGGACAGCCCGTCGCTAGGCCGGTGCGAGCTGCATCGGCGAAAGCAAGAAACGCGGCCACAGGCGACGGCGTGCCGCGGTGAACGTAGAATGGCGGCCCCCTGGCGCGCCGACCGGCAGCCCTGACGATCAACACTACACAGAAGCAGGAATTCCCATGGGCAGAGGCCCCAGTATCGAAGGCCGCAAGAACGCCGAAGACGCACGGCGCGGCAAGATCTTCACCAAGTTGATCCGCGAGATCACGATCGCTTCACGCACCGGCGGCGATCCGGCGACCAATGCGCGTCTGCGCATGGGCATCGACAAGGCGCTGGCTGCGAACATGACCAAGGACACGATCGAACGCGCGGTCAAGCGCGGCTCGGGTGCCGAAGGCGCGGACAACATGCAGGAGTTGCGCTACGAGGGCTATGGCCCCTCGGGCGTGGCATTGATCATCGACACGATGACCGACAATCCCGTGCGCACCGTTTCCGACGTGCGCCATGCGCTGTCAAAGCATGGCGGCAATCTCGGCACGACGGGTTCGGTTGCGTTTCAATTTCACCGCGTCGGCGAGATCGTTTTCGACACGAGCGCGCCCGGCAGCGAGGACAAGGTACTTGAGACCGCGCTCGATGCGGGCGCCGACGACGTGCAAAGCGACGGCGGACGCAGCACCGTTCTCAGCGCACCGGAAAATTTCGAGTCGCTGAAAAAAGCACTCGCCGCTTCCGGGCTCGTCGCACTGAGCGCGGATGTCGTGATGCGTCCGGAAAACCGGGTGGGTGTCAGTGGCGAGGTCGAGGAGACGCTGCGCGACCTGCTCGACTGGCTGGATGAACTCGACGACGTGCAGGACGTCTATCACAACGCCGCGTTGACGGACTGAGCGTTCGACCCTGCCGCCGATGCGAAGATCGGTGGGCAAGGGGTCGCCGGCCTCTCGCGCGCGGTCGCCGAGCCGGCCGTTCACCGACCCCGCCGACAAAAATAGCCCGATCGACCGATTCTTTGCCAACACTGGCATCGCGCTCCAATCAGGCCCATGATGCCGATGCTGCGGTGCTCAAGGGGGAGTGTCGTTGCCGCGAGGCCCAGCGATCCCGCTATTGAATGGCAGGGGGCGCCCAGATGGCCGACCATATCGCTGATCGCGCAACGCGATTCCGGGGAAGTGCTGCAGGCACAAAGCCGGAGCCGTCGGGGAACGATCCGCCCTACCGACTCCTGTGGGAGGCGATGACCGACGTCGTGATCCTGCTCGATGAACAGGGCTGCATCCTGTCGGTCAATCCCGCCATTTGCGACATTTTCGGCTACGACAGCGCCGAACTGATCGGCGAACCGCTGACCCGGCTGCAACCGCATGCGCTGTGCGCGTCGCACGCACAGGAGTTCGCGAGCTACCTCGAGTCGGGGATTCGCCAAACTGACTGGCACGGCTACGAGACGATCGGCCTGCATCGGGACGGACGCGAGTTTCCCGTCGAGATCACGTTCACCGACATGCTTGTCGAGGGTCGGCGGCAATTTGCCGGTTTCATCCGCGACATCACCTTGCGCAAGAACGCCGAGCAGGCGGTGGTCGAGAGCGAGCGACGTTTCCGGCAACTCGCGGAAAACATTCCGCAGGCCGTCTTTCTGATCGAGCCTGGCACCTCGCGCGTGCTCTACGCGAGCCCGGTATTCGAGACGATCTGGGGCCAGCCGCGTGAAGCCTTGTATGCAGACTCCGGCGTGCTCGTGCGTGCCTTGCATCCGGACGAACACGCGCTGGCGTTTTCGTCCAGCCGCGAACTCAGCGCCGTCGCCGAATCTGACGAGACGTTTCGCATCGTGCGCCCGGATGGATCGGTGCGCTGGATTCGCGCGCGCAGCTTTCCGATCCGCGATGGCGAAGATTCGCCGTATCGCATCGCCGCCCTGGCCGACGACATCACGACGAGTGTCGAATCGAAGGAGCGACTGCTGCATCTTGCGCACTACGATGCGCTGACGGACCTGCCGAATCGCACGCTCGTCTATGAGCGGCTCAAGGAAGCGGTGCAAGGCGCAAACAGTGGCGCTTGCGGGATGACCTTGCTCATCGTCGATCTCGACGGATTCAAGAACGTCAACGACAGTTTCGGCCATCCCTGCGGCGATGAACTGTTGCGCGAAGCAGGCCGACGCCTGCGTGCCTGCTTACGTCCCGGCGACACGATTGGTCGTCTCGGTGGCGATGAGTTCGCCGTGATCCTCATCAACAGCAGCGAGAATCCGCGCGCGGCGGTCGTCGTCGCCAATCGCATGCGCGCCGCGATCAGCCAGTCGTTCCCGCTCGATGAGCACGAAGTCCACGTCGCTGCGAGCATCGGCATCGCGCAATGTCCCGGCGACTCCACCCACGCCGATGCGCTGCTCAAATGCGCCGATACCGCGATGTACGCGGCGAAGGACGCGGGCCGCGACACCTACTGTTTCTACACGGAGGAAATGCACGCGCGCGTCCTGCGGCGACGCATGATGGAAAATTCGTTGCGTCACGCGATCGACGCACACGAGTTCGTGCTCCATCACCAACCCAAGCAGCGCATCGAGGATGGCAGCTGGTCCGGCATGGAAGCCCTGCTGCGCTGGGCTCGGCCCGGCCACGCGCTGGTATCGCCCGCGGCATTCATACCGGTGCTCGAGGAAACCGGCTTGATCGTGCCGGCGGGCAACTGGGTCATCCACGCCGCCTGCCGGCAGATCGCCGACTGGCAGAGCCGCGGGCTGGGGCCGATCCGCATCGCCGTCAATGTTTCCGGAAAACAATTCATGCAGGTCGGCCTGGTCGCCGAGATAGCGCGCGCGATCGAGGAAGCGGCCATTCGCGCCGACCTGCTCGAAATCGAGATCACCGAAAGCACGCTGATGTCGGCAGTGTCGGAAACCAACCTGATCCTGCGCGACCTGAAAACGCTGGGTATCCGGGTCGCGATCGACGACTTCGGCACCGGCTATTGCAGCCTCGCCTACCTCAAGCGGTTCCCGATCGACACGCTGAAGATCGACAGTGCCTTCATTCGCGACCTCACCGTCGACAGCGACGATGCAGCGATCACCGCGGCCATCATCAACATGGCGCACAGCCTGAAGCTGCGCGTCGTTGCGGAAGGCGTCGAGACGATCGAACAGATCGATTTCCTGCGCGACCATCATTGCGACGAGATCCAGGGCTTCTACGTGTCGCACCCGGTACCGGCGGCGGACATGGAAGTGCTCGTGCGCGCGCATGCGGCTGCGCGACTGCACTAGCGCCAACGCAGGCTTCGTACCCGCCGAGGCGCACGCCGCTGTCGCAGCCGATGCATGGGCTCGACCTGATACCCGTCACGTTGGTTCGTCGAGACCGACCGAGTGCCGCCGATTCGAATACGCCGCGGGTTTGCAAATTGATCCAATGCCCTTTGCAAAAACAGATCCGGACACGATTGCCGGCGTCACTGTCCCTCTGTCCACACAACGCGCGGGTGCCGGTTCAGTTTTCAACGAGTCTGAACAGCGGAGCCGTGGAACTGAGCACTGCATCCATCCCGCGGCGGACGACGTATGCACTACCCGGGCGTAACCTCCGATGGATATGCATACAACCCATTGGCACATGTCTGGCCTCGAATCCAAGGCTAGGATCGCGCGGCCAATGCTTTGGTGGAGCATTCCTGGGGTAGGAACGTTCCGGGTGAATTGTCCTTGTGTCAGCTTCAATTCTCGGGGAAACAGCTAATGACCAACTTATCTCGACAGACCCGTCGTTGCGCGCTC
This sequence comes from Dokdonella sp., assembly GCA_039921645.1. Classification (GTDB taxonomy): domain Bacteria; phylum Pseudomonadota; class Gammaproteobacteria; order Xanthomonadales; family Rhodanobacteraceae; genus Dokdonella_A. Next base: position 424 of record JBDSBK010000111.1, on the reverse strand, counting down.
GCAGCGGGAATTCTTGCCTCTCTTCTGGCAACGCCTCTATTCGCACGACAGCTTCCGCAGAATCTCGGCTATGGCCTCGACAAACTCGTCGAAAGCGATGTCGCGCTTCGTTCCGGCCATGTCACCGAAGCGCTGCACGATGGCTATACGACCCAGGCAGCCGCTGACTACGCAGCGCGGGCGATCAAGGATGCGGCGACAGGGCGCGTCCTTGTCGACATCACATTGAACGGGCGCGTACCGTTTTCGCTCGCGCGCGATGCGCTGGCTGCGAAGGTCGCTTCGTTGAGCATCCAGGCGACGGATGCAACCTATCGGCGCACCGGCATCATCGAGGCCTATGTTGCTGTGGCGGATGTACCGACGGTGGCGCAGAGCGCTGGCGTGAAGTCGGTATTCCTCGCCCTCAGGCCCGACGTCGATG
>JBDSBK010000110.1:0-4988 GCA_039921645.1 Dokdonella sp. | reverse complement strand
AGCGCCCGCGCACGTCCATGTCGACGAAGACCTGGGCTTCAACCTCGGTCACGACGATTTCGCGGCGACGCCCTCGCATGCGGCGAATATGGCTGCCAAACATGACGAGAGTTTCGATTTCTCCCTGCCGCCCCTGGATCTCGAGGCGCCTGTGACGCATAGCACTCCCGCCGCGATGCCAGCTGCCCACAAGGCCGCCGACCTGGATGACGATTATTTCCCCGGCGACGACGCGATCGGCACCAAACTCGATCTTGCCAAGGCCTACATGGACATGGGCGATCCGGAAGGCGCGCGTTCGATGCTGGAGGAAGTGGTTTCCGAAGGTAGCGACGCTCAGAAAGCCGAGGCGCATCGCCTGATCGCCGAGATTCGCTGACACCTGCGCGTCTCGCCCTCGCTATCGGGGCGAACCACAAGGCACCGCGAAGTTTGCAATCTGAAAGGCCCGGTCCGCCGGGCCTTTTTTTAGGCTATTATATACTTGACAAACCCACGTGATATCCCGAGAATAGCGCCAACCTCGGAGAATCATCGTGACCGCAGACATTTACGCACCGCACTTTCAGGACGCAGACAAGGCGCGTGAATACCTTGAAAAGCTGCGCTGGCCGGAAGCGCCTGTCTGCCCGCACTGTGGCGTTATAGGCGCGCACTACGTTCTGAACGGCAAGGCGCACCGTCCCGGCCTGCTCAAGTGCAAGGACTGCCGTAAGCAGTTCTCCGTGACCGTTGGCACTGTGTTTGAACGTAGCAAGATCGGCCTCAACAAGTGGCTGCTCGCTGTGCACCTTATGTGCGCCAGCAAAAAGGCTATGAGTTCGCATCAGATTCACCGCATGCTTGGGGTTACGTACAAATCCGCGTGGTTCATGACACACCGCATTCGCGAAGCCATGAAGTCTGGCGGCGGCTTGCTTGGCTCCGGTGGTGGCGTCGTGGAAGTGGACGAAACCTACTGGGGTAACAAGGACAAGCAGCGCGCTGGCGCTCGTGGCTACGAACACAAAATGAAGATCATGTCGCTGGTCGAGCGTGATGGCACCAAGCGCAGCGTCCATGTCGCCAATGTGACCGGCGCTACGGTTCGCGCAGTGCTTGAAGCCAATGTCTGCAAGTCCGCCAACCTCATGACCGATGAAGCCGCCGTCTATACCAAGGTCGGCAAGGAGTTCGCCTCGCATGGTGTCGTCCGCCATGCTGCGAAGGAATACGCACGCGGTGACGTGACCACAAACCATGTCGAATGCAGCTTTAGCCTGCTCAAGCGTGGACTGATTGGCACCTTTCACCACGTCAGCGAACAGCACTTGCAGCGTTACGTGACCGAGTTTGACTACCGTTGGAACCATCGCAAGACCACCGACAAGGAACGTTCGGATGCTCTATTGCAGCAGGTGTCAGGCAAGCGCCTGACCTATACGACGTCTCACTAAACGAAAACCAACCAAGTGAGGTTCAGATGGATAAGACCGCCAAACCGCAACCACCTGAATACTGGATTCCTTGTACTCAAGCAGGTTTCGCTATTTACGGTGCCGTGGATGCGATTGGCTTTCAATTCGTGGACAACGCCGGGAAGACCGTTTTTGTTTCGTTGCCGGGAAAACTTCTGTACGAGATTGCCCAGCAAGCGGTAGCCATGATGGAGACTCATCCAGAATCAATGTCGTACAAGCCTGTCGTTGCCAAACAGACCAAACCGCACTAGTCAGTTTCATTTCACCTTCTTCTTCGGCCCCGGCTTCTTCTTCACCTTGGGCTTGTCGGGCACCGCATGCGGCGCGGGTGGCGTGCTGAGCATCCGCTTTAGCACGTCGTCAAACATCTGCTTTTCTTGCTTGGTCATGGCGACTCAAGTCTCCCACTAGGTCCGGCAGCAATCATAGCTGCGAGCGAGCCCGCATCGAGAAACTCCCCACGCAAAACTAGCTTGCTGTCGAAAAATCTTTCCATCACTCGCCGACGAACCTCTTTGCCGGCGAAGAACCCGCTAGACCACTGATAAGTTTCATAGGCGAACAAGTCCGCAGCCTGTAGCGCGCTAAACTTTTTCGGTGAGGCGAAAGTAAGCGAAGCAAGCTTGCCTCCGTACTCTTGGCTCGCTTTGTAGTGATCGAACACTACCTGCGCCAGAGGACCATGCTCTTGGTGGTCTGCAAAGACTAAGGCGACGTCCTCACCATCCGCCATAACCTCAGAGAACCGCTTGACCCTCTGTAGGCAATACTGAAATCCCAACGAATACGAAGTCGGAAATGTCTTTTTGAACTCAACGTCGCTAACTTCTTTCCATGCTGCGTTATCAAGTCCAAACGCAAGCGACTGAATCCCCGACGCACAAATCACGTCGGCAAGATCAAGTGCCAAGGATGTGCGGATTACTTCATCCTTCCCTGCAAACTCCCCATGCCCCTTTGCACAAGGGGAAGCATGGAAGACTTCTACATCGTATCGAGCGAGCACCGAGCGCCAAGAGCCATCAAAAGATTGCCATTGGGCCGACGAACCTACAAAGCCCGCCATGACTACGGATGGCGCTTCTTTGTGCATTCCGCTTTCGTCAAAATACGCGCGCAGCATCACCATCACCTTGTGCTTGGATGACCAAGCGCAGACGACGTCAGCTAGCTCGGTCATGCTGATATTGCGCACAAGTTATTCGCTCGTTGTGGGTTTGTCAAGTATATAATAGCCCTTTTTTTATGGCCATGGATGGCCGGTATGCCGGGTCCGCGCGTGCTCCCGGCGCCCGCGAACACTTCTCACCTCCCTGCGGGTCGCAATGCAGGACCAATTGCGAGCGACCGTGCGCGTTAGAATGGTCTCTTTTTCACCGGAATCGTCTTGCGCATCGCCCTCGGCATCGAATACGACGGCACCGACTTCTTCGGCTGGCAGCGACTGTCCCATGGGCGCAGCGTGCAAGGCGAAGTTGAGGCCGCATTGTCATTCGTTGCAGCGCATCCCGTTGAAGTGACCGGCGCCGGACGCACCGATGCAGGCGTGCACGCGCGTTGCCAGGTCGTTCATTTCGATAGCCCCTCCGAACGCAGCGATCGCGCATGGGTGCTGGGTGCGACGTCGCGTCTTCGCGCCGACGCCGCCGTCTTGTGGGCGCAGCGCGTCGCCGACGATTTCCACGCGCGCTTCGGCGCGCGCGCACGGCGTTATCGGTACCTGATACTCAACCGTCCGATCCGACCTGCGTTGCGTGCGCGCTTCGTGACCTGGGAGCGCGCTCCACTGGATGTGGCGCCCATGCAGCTGGCAGCGCAGGCATTGATTGGCGAACATGATTTCAGCGCGTTCCGCACGGTCGCTTGCCAGGCGAATTCGCCCATGCGCAACGTGCGCGAGATAGCCGTCGCGCGGATCGGTGAGGAAGTGTCGATCGAGATCGAGGCAAACGCGTTCCTGCATCACATGGTGCGCAATATCGTCGGATCCTTGTTGCCGATCGGTCGCGGCGAGCGTGCACCGCAATGGCTGGCCGAGTTGCTGCACGGGCGCGACCGCCGTGTTGCAGGACCCACAGCACCCGCATCCGGCCTGACCTTCCTGGCGCCGCGCTATCCCGCTGAATGGAAACTCCCCGCCGAGGTTACCCTTTGAACATGCCAAGGACGCGCATCAAAATCTGCGGTATCACCCGCGCCGAGGACGCGCGCCTCGCCGCCGCACTTGGAGTCGACGCCGTCGGTCTGGTCTTCACGCGAAAGAGCCAGCGCTTCGTCGGTGCGAGCCAGGCGCGTGCGATCCGGCGCGCGCTGCCGTTGTTCGTGTCGGCCGTCGCCTTGTTCATGGACGACGAGCCCAGCTGGATCGAGGAGGTCATCGCGGTGGTGCAGCCGGACATCCTTCAATTCCATGGGAATGAATCCGCGGGCTTCGCAGCGAGCTTCGCGCGGCCGTACTTCAAGGCCATACCGATGGGTTCGGTCACCAATGTGATCGCTTACGCGGCACAACATCCCGATGCCGCCGGCGTTCTGCTCGACAGCCATGTCAGCGGAGCCATGGGCGGCAGCGGCGAGGCCTTCGAGTGGTCACGCGTCCCGCGCAATATTGGCCGTCCCGTCGTGCTCGCAGGCGGGCTGGACCCCGACAACGTGGCGCGCGCGGTCGCCGCTGTGCGACCCTATGCGGTCGATGTCTCGAGCGGTATCGAATCCGCACCGGGCATCAAGCACGCAGCGATGATGCGTCGCTTCGTCGAAGCAGTGCAGGCCGCCGATGTCGCAACTACTTCCTGAGAGCAGCATGGACCGAATCGAAGACTATTTCGCGTACCCCGATGCGCAGGGTCGTTTTGGCGACTACGGTGGTTCGTACGTCGCCGAAACGCTGATCGCGCCGCTCGCCGAACTCAGCCGCGCCTATGAATCGCTGCGCATCGATCCGGCGTTCATCGCGGAGTTCGAGCGCGACCTGAAGTACTACGTCGGCCGTCCCTCGCCGATCTATCATGCCGAACGCCTTTCGAAGAAGGTCGGCGGTGCGCAAATCCTGCTCAAACGCGAGGACCTCAATCACACCGGCGCGCACAAGATCAACAACACGATAGGCCAGGCCCTCGTTGCGCGGCACATGGGCAAGCGCCGCATCATCGCCGAGACTGGCGCGGGCCAGCACGGCGTTGCGACCGCTACCGTGTGCGCGCGCTTCGGTCTCGACTGCATCGTCTACATGGGTGCAGTCGACATCGAACGGCAGAAGATCAACGTGTATCGCATGAAGCTGCTCGGAGCGCAGGTTGTTCCCGTCACCTCCGGTTCGAAGACGCTAAAAGATGCACTCAACGAAGCGATGCGCGACTGGGTCACGAATGTTGCCGACACGTTCTACATCATCGGTACGGTTGCCGGACCGCATCCGTACCCGCAGATGGTGCGCGATTTCAATTCCGTCGTCGGCCGCGAGGCACGCGCGCAGATGCTCGAACAATACGGCCGTCTGCCGGATGTGCTGACGGCTTGCGTCGGCGG
>JBDSBK010000109.1:0-2949 GCA_039921645.1 Dokdonella sp. | reverse complement strand
ACGATCCAGATGCTGATCGAGGAAGGGCAGGCCGCCGTCGTGCAGGCGCAGGCCTTCCCATACGCCATCGCCGAGCACGAAGCCGCTGTCGAACACCGACACGCGTGCCTCGTTGCGTACGAACAGTTCGCCGTTGACGCTGATCCGGATCGCCTCATTGCGCGGATCGCTGGCGTAGTCGTGGGTACCTTTGCTCATGCGTGTTTTCCTGCCGGAATGGAATCGGTACCGAGTGTCGTTTCGCTTTCAAGCGCTGATCGGTTCAACGCACACGGAAAAAAAAGTCAGAGCCGTTATCGCTTGCAGGGCGCAAGTCTGTTCGATGTATGAAGAGACTACAACGGGACCGATTGGCTTTTTGGTCTTCCGGTAAACTCCGCGCGAATTTCATCATCGGGAAGTGCGGAATGGATTTGCAGAACGCGACATATTCGTCGCTGCCGCCGATCGAGGCGGTCGTCACTCATATGGTGAACAACACGTCCGATCAACCTGGTGCAATGACCTGGACGGGTCGAACGGTGGATCTGCTGGAACGGCTGTACGCGCTCCTGCGCGAACGCGACCAACTTTCAGTTGAGTCGGTGCTCGACTGGGCGGCGCTGCGCGCGCGGCTGGAAGGGTTGCCGGATAGCACCTCCGCGGTGGCGTTCGATGCGTGGATGCGCGAGGCGATCGAAAACCGCGAGCTCATTAAGATGGGTGGGGGCAAGTATCACTACGAACACCTCGCCACGCGCATTCGCGCAGCCCTCGATGCGACCGTCGGCGCCTAGCGGCGAGCCGGTTTTCGTCTGCTGGCGATGCACCGGATCGGACGGAGGTGAATCCACCCCGACCGGATCATTGCTGCTCGGGAAAAAACGGATCCAGGTCGAACACGCGTTCGCCGCTCGCGTCCGAACCCGCGGTGATCGCGATGCCGATGCCATCGGCGACGATGGCGTAGCGGCCATCGAAGCCGAGCCGCACGGTGACGACGCCGGTTCTTCCCAGCGGGATGTTGACGATCTTGAAGTCCATTTCCTGGCCGTCGTCCCAGACGGAAAAGCGCAACTGGTCCGCACCGCCGCCGCGGTCGACGGCGCCTTCGACTTTCCCGCGAATTTCGACATCGACGCGCGAGCGTCCATCATTGGCGGCCGCGGTTTGCGTGCCGGTGACGGTCCAGGTGGCGGGCGGTGATGCACCGGCTGCAGTTTTCGCTTCGTCCGACATGATCCGGGCTCCTTCCTGATGGCAGACACGCTAAAAAGCGAGAGTGACGCGCGTGGTTGAATGCGCTGGCAAAGGGTAATTCATCCTGCCGCTCACCGCGAATGATTGCGCGCGACTGCGGATACGCGATAGCGAGCGGGTTCAGCTCGGTTATCGCACCATCAAATCAACACCCGGTAAGCACGCCGACCCGGTCCTCGGACTTTTCGCCCGACACTCGTCGAAGCAAAGCAGACGCAACGAAGGAACCTCATGATGCTCAAGCTCCACGGTTTTTCGAAGGTCAACGCCGGCGCGCGCGGATACACCCGCGATCTGCGCGTGCTATGGGCGCTCGAAGAGATGCAGCTACCGTTCGAGATGGTCGGCATGGATCATCCGGCACACGATCTCAACGGCGAAGCCTATCGGCGACTCAGCCCCTTTGAACAAATTCCATCGATCGACGATGACGGCCTGGTGCTGTCCGAGTCCGCCGCGATTCTCCTCTATCTTGCGAAGAAGTCCGGCCGCCTGATTCCCGAAGACCGCGAAGGTGAGGCGCAAGTGATGCGCTGGTGCTTCGCCGCGATGAACACGGTCGAGATGCCGCTGCTTGCCCTGATGGTGCTCGACTGGACATCGGACGGAAGCTGCGGCAAGCACCGCGAGTTCCTCGTCGGCTGGGTGAATCGGGTGCTGACGAATCTGGAGCGCTGGTTCGCCGATCGCGAGTTCGTTGCGACGCAGGATTTCAGCGTCGCCGACATCCTCATGGCTCACGTGCTCTCGGCCGGCATCAAGGACGAGAAATTGATTGCGCCGTATCCGCGCGTCGCGTCGTATCGGGATCGGTGCCTCGCACGCCCCGCGTGGAAGCGGACCATCGCGGCGTACTGCGCAAGGGTCGAGGCAGGATAGATCGCCATCGTCGGCTATCCGCGTGCAGAGCCGTGCGCGTCGTCTTGCGTCGTGGACAAGCAGGTCAGATGCCGCGCGGACTGGGGTGCGGCTTCCATTGATCGCAGATCGCGCGTGCAAGCGACCCACCTCGTCGCATGACGACGGAAGCGCGGTGCGGAGATCGCAGACATCTTCGTTGCAGGCAAAACCGAAAAACAATGCGGCATCAGGGATCGAACCCGTTGAAGAAAATGCGATCGCCCGATTCGTGCGCGCCGATATCGACGACGGCAGCGACGATGCGCGCCGCGCCGGTCTGATCGGTCGTCAGCGGCTGCGCGTCGACATCCACTGCCAGTGCATTGCTGCCAGCGTCGATGGCGACGCTCCCCGCGAGCAATGCCAGCGTCTTCGTCGGTCCGCCATTGTTCTGCAGCGGACCAAGGCCGGGCGTGTTGCTGAATACGTTGTTGTTGCCGGAAAAATCGGCGCTGGCCGCGGTCCCGAGCAGACTGAAAGAGATCGCAGCGGTGGCGGCGTTCGCGGCATTGATGTTGACGTCCGGTGTCGGCGAAGCGCTGCCAGACAAGGTCGCTGAATTGGCGGCGATGATGCTGTTGGCGGCGGTCATGTTGCCCGTGTCGTAGTGCAGTCCGATCAGCACGCCGCCCGACGCGTTGCTTGCGGTCGCCGAGGTGGCGGTGGCGACATTGCCTGCAATCGTCGTGTTGGTCAGCGACAAGCCGTGGTTGATCGCGTTGGTCGAGTGACTTTCCCACAGGCCGCCGACGACATTGTCGGCCGCCGTCGCGCTGTTGCCGGTGATCGTGGAATCGACGAAGCTCACCG
>JBDSBK010000108.1:0-2772 GCA_039921645.1 Dokdonella sp. | reverse complement strand
TGGATCAGGAGCCGGACAAGGCTCGCGCCAGGCCGCAGAAACGCGCATTGCCCTTGTCGGAGCACGCTTCGCGCACCGCGTCGGCGATCCTTTCGCGCGCATCGGGCGCATGTCGAAGACCGGCGATTTTCGCGCCGACGACGAGGTAGGCGACATGCGCGATCGGCTGATCGTTGGGCGCAGGATTCGCGAGCAGGTCGTCGACGATTGCCTTGGCTCTATCGAGATCTCCAAGCTCTACGAGAACTTGCGCGTGCCGGTATTTCCAATAGTACGTGCGCGAACCCCTCTCGCCGAATGACGCAGCGAACGCCTCGACGACACGCACCATCATCGGCTCGGCTTCCGCATTGCGACCCAGCGCCTGCAAGGCGCGCGCATTGGCGCCGAGTACCGATGCGGTGAGGCCGGGGGCGACATTTTCACGGACGTACGGATGCGCCAGCGCCTGCATGGCAGAGTCGAGCGACTCCTGATTGCGGCCTGCAGCAGCGTTTATGTCGGAAAACCCGACCAGCGCATTGAGATAGTCGACAACCGCCGGATCACCGAGACTTTTCAACAGCGCGAGCGACTCGGCGGAATCGGCGATTGCCGCATCCATGTCACCGGCCGCGAAACGCACGCCGCCTTCGATGCCGATGGCCTTGGCCAATGTCGGTGTCAGCGAGGGACCGCCTGCGCGCAACTTCGCGATGATCGTTTTCAGCCTCTGCAGTGCGATTTCCGGTTTGCCATCGAGATAGTCGTAGTGGGCGAGGCGCGCTTCGATCACCCCTTCGATCTGCAGCGACGGATGTGCAGCGTGTTGATTGAATGCCAGCGCCTCGTGGAGCACGTCGCGTGCCAGCGCATCTTCGCCGAGCGAAACATACGTGCTGCCAATCTGTTCGAGCAGGGCGGCTGCAAGGTCGGGATCGTCCTGGGTCTCACGGACGATGCGCGCTCGCGCAGGCTTCAGCAGCTCGCCGACGGTCGTCGCTGCCCCTTTGGAAGCGTTCGGATCGGCGCTGAGAAAGATCGATCCCAGCAATGCGCGAATCGACTCCGATCGCTTCAGTGCAATCCGTGCATTTTCGGCTTCGATCGTCTTCGCGTGAGCTTGCCAGAGTGCGATGACGCTGAGTGCCAACACCAGAACGAGTGCCGTTGCGGCGATAGCCACGGCGGCACGGTTGCGCTGCGCAAAGCGGGTCGCCCTGTAGAGGACGCTGTCGGGACGGGCGCTTACCGGTCGACCCTTGACGTGATTTTCGATGTCGTCGGCCAGCGCTTGCGCGGTTGCGTAGCGCCGCTTGGGTTCCTCGGCGAGCGCCCGCGCAACGATCGCATCGAGATCGCCATGCAAAGGTGGGTGGGGAATTGCATCGGCTCCCGGCTTTTCGCGATTCAGCCGCAGCGCCTTGTTCGGGGGCAGTGTTTCAGCACCTGAGGCATGCATGCTCGTGTAGGCGATGCCGGTCAGTATCTCGAACATCAATGCGCCGAGGGCATAGACATCCGTGGCCGTCGTCACGGCCTCGCCGCGCAGCTGCTCGGGGGCCGCGTAGGCGCGTGTGATGAATCGCGAATCCAGCGCGGTTTCTTCCCGCTCGTTGCCCGACGTCAGCTTTGCGATACCGAAATCGAGCAGGCAAGGGCTGCCATCCTCCCGCACGAGGACATTGGAGGGTTTCAGGTCGCGATGAACGATCAGATGCTGATGTGCGTAAGCAACCGCCAGACACAGGCGAACCAACATCCTGAGACGCGTGTCCAGGCTTATCTGTTGCTGGGCGGACCATTCGCGCAAGCCGATGCCATCGACATGTTCCATCGCGAACCAGAGACGTCCGGCCCCGTCGACGCCACCGTCGATCAGACGCGCAATGTCGGCATGCTGCAAACGGGCCAACAGCTCGCGCTCACGGCGAAACTGCGCCGCCACTGCATTGCTTTCCATGCCGACGCGGATCAGTTTGAGCGCCACCTGCTGGCTGAAGCCACCGTCGATGCGCTCGCCCAGCCATACGCTGCCCATCCCTCCCTCGCCGAGTTTTCGCAGCAGGCGGAACGGACCAAACCGCGCATCCGCGTGCAGGTCGTCGCAGGCCGGCGTGAGCACATCGGCGACCAGTGCGTCGAGGGAATGGTCGAGCGCCAGATCGACGCGCTGATCGAACACCAGCAATCGCTGCAGAGCTGCGAGCAGTTCGAGGTCTGCTCCGCAGGTTTCGACGAGCCATTGCGATCGTGTGGCTTCGGGCTGGTCAAGCGCCGATTTCAAGATTTCGGCAACACGGGATAACGTCGGCATGGTCATCTGCTCGGGCATCGAGGCGCAGTGGAAGCGGCATGACTCATCGCCGCCGCGTTGCGCACCAGCAATTGCATGGCGACGTTGTCGGCCCCAGCCCCAAACACGGATCGCATTGCCATCCACCCTTGATCAGGAATGCGAAAGCATGCCTTCGACGTAGTCTGCACCTGACAAGGCTCGCAGCTCAAGAAAGGCCCGATGATCAGTTGCGACCACAGCGGGCTTGAGCTCGCCAGCTGCTGCCAGACGGCGCGCCGTCTGGCGTTCGCGGAATATGCTCAATCACGCTGCGCCGCGGATCTGTGCAACGGAACTTCCGGCAGTTCCGGTCGACGCGCGCGAGGCAGGCAGTCAGGGAAATAGGCGCCAGGGTCGCTTTTTTCACCATCCCGGATGCACCTGACGACTTTGCTCGCAGGCGCAGTCGTATCCGTTGCCTCGCGGGCATTCCTTCCGTCGCTTGCAAAGTGATA
>JBDSBK010000107.1:0-13700 GCA_039921645.1 Dokdonella sp. | reverse complement strand
CTGACCCTGCACGCAGGTTCGAAGGTCGGTGTGGTCGGGCGCAACGGCTGTGGCAAGACGAGCCTGTTCGCCGCGGTGATGGGCGAAGTCGAACCCGACAAGGGCGATCTCGATCTGCCCAATCGCCTGCGCATCGCCAGCGTCGCGCAGGAAACCCCGTCGTTGCCCGACGCGGCGATCGACTTCGTCGTTTCCGGCGATGCCCAGGTGCATGCCGTGCTCGTCGCCGAGGCGGCCGCGACGGCTGCTGAAGACTGGGACGCGGTCGCAGTGGCGCACCAGAAGCTCGCCGACATCAATGGCTACGACGCCACGGCGCGTGCGGGCCGTTTGTTGCATGGCCTCGGTTTTCGTGCCGCAACACATCAGATGGCGGTGTCGGAATTTTCCGGCGGCTGGCGCGTGCGTCTGAATCTTGCGCGTGCGCTGATGACGCCGTCGGACCTGCTGCTGCTCGACGAGCCGACCAACCATCTCGATCTCGATGCCGTGCTGTGGCTCGAACAATGGTTGCAAAAATATCCCGGCATGCTGCTGATGATTTCGCACGATCGCGAATTCCTCGACGGCCTGTGCACGCACACGCTGCATCTGAACGATCAGCGCGCGAAACTCTACAACGGCGACTACACGAGCTTCGAGCACCAGCGCTCGGAGTACCTGCGCCTGCAGCAGATCGCGCACGAGAAGGAACAAGCCGAGCGCGCCCACCTGCAATCGTTCATCGATCGCTTCAAGGCGTCCGCTGCGAAGGCGAAGCAGGCACAGTCGCGCGTCAAGCGTCTGTCCAAGCTTGCCGGTACCGAAGCAGTGCGTGCCGAACGGCAGATCCACATCAATTTCGCCGAGCCGCTCAAGATTCCGCATTCGCTGCTGCGCCTCAATCATGTGGATGCCGGGTACACGCTGCGTTCATCCGCACATGCAGGCCCATCCGATCACGCGGTTGTCGAGGATCACGGCCACGCCGTGATCCTGGAAAACGTGCGGTTCGGCCTCGAAGCGGGCGATCGCATCGGCCTGCTCGGTCCGAACGGCGCCGGCAAGTCGACCTTGGTGAAAACACTCGTCGGCGAACTGCCATTGCTCGCGGGTGAGCGCACCGCTCATCCGGACATGGTGCTCGGCTACTTCGCGCAGCACACGGTCGAATCGCTGCATGAAGGCCAGACACCGATCGATCACCTGCGCGAGATCGCGCCGAGCGGGTCGATCCAGGATTTCCGCGACTTCCTCGGCCGCTGGAATTTCGCCGGCGATCGCGCGTTCGAAGTCATCGACGGTTTTTCCGGCGGCGAGCGCGCACGTCTCGCGCTCGCGCTGATCGCGTGGCGCAAGCCGAACGTGCTGCTGCTCGACGAACCGACCAACCATCTCGATCTGGAAATGCGCGAAGCGCTCGCCGAAGCGCTCAGCATCTTCGAGGGCGCAATCGTGCTGGTTTCGCATGATCGCCATCTGACCGGGCTGGTCTGCGAAACCTTCTGGCGCGTTGCGGACGGCAAGGTCGAAGAGTTCAAGGGCGACCTCGACGAATACGCCGCCTGGCTGCGCTCTCGCAGCAGCGGTTCGAGCGACCAAGGTAAGGGCAAGCGCGCGGCTGCCTGATCCGGTCGGCAGGTCTGACCCCGTTCCGCCATCATCCGCGTTGCAATAGCTCGTGGTGAATCGGCGCAGGTGCGCCGCCACGAACCGGAGAGTCCGCGATGGCCTGTTTCCCGAAAATCGATCAACCCTGTCCGCTCGGCATCGCCGAGCAGGAACGCATCGCCGGCTACTGCGGTCGCTGCAGTACCGCCGTGCACGCATTGGACGCGATGAGCGACGCCGAGCGCATGACCTTCCTGCACAACGCGACCGGGCCGGTTTGCGTGTCTTACCGGGTCAATCTGCGTCGCGGCGTCAGCGCCGGCATTGGCGTTGCCGCGCTGGTGCTGTCGATGAGCGGCGCGGTGCGTGCGATCGATGTGCCAGTCGCTGAAGGCAGCGGCGTGCACGCCGATGCATCGCAGACGACGTCCGCAACGCCGAAGATCGCCGACGGCGACAAGCACGATGAAGTCCTGCTGATGGGCGGCGTACGCGATCCGAAGACTGCCGAACTCATCGATGACGCGGACGTTGCCGATCTGCCGATGGTGCGCGACGCGCGCGCGCCGATGCGTTGAGAAACGCTACTTGATCGTCGCAGGCGGTTCGGTTTCTGCGGCCGGCAGCACGCCGGCCGCATCGAGAATCTTCAACCGCGCGATCGTCGCTGTCGTGCCGCGCAAGCTGTCCGGACTGCCATCGCCGATCGCGATCGCGATATGGCCTGCGTCGAAGCGATCGAGTGCCGCGTCGTAGCTGGCCCAGCGGGTGCCGTTCCACACCTGCACCCACATGTGCGGACTGAATGCATGGCGCTGTCCCAGGAAATGGCTGGCGTAGGAAATTCCGGAGACCACGCGCGTCGGAATACCGCGTGCACGCGCTGCGGCGGCAAGGAGCACGGCGTACTCGGTGCAATCGCCGCCGCGTGAGTCGAGCGCCTGTACCGCGGTCTGGTATTCGCGAAAATCGATCGCGCCATTCATGTGTTTCTGGATCGCGAGGATCAATGCACTCATCTTCGCGTCGATCGAACCGCCGTTTGCAACGCGGGCGAAATCAACCACGCGGCGGTCGCGACTCTGCACCCAGGCGTTGGGTTGCAGATAGCGCTGCAGTTCCGCCTTGTCCGGTGGGGGTTCGCGTCCGCAGTCTGTGCAGATCGTCAGTTCGGTGGCATCGCCATGCTGCGCCACATGCTGCTCCGCGGTTTCCGGCCAGTTCCAGACCGAACCATCGCGCAATTGGACCCGGTAACGGATCGTGCCCGCGCGCGCCGCATCCGAGATCTTGTAAGGCGATGCGACCAGCAGTGCGCGGATCGCCTGTTCCATTTCGACGTTCGAGCGAGGCGGCGCATCGGCGGCACAGGCGCCCGCGATGCCGAACAGGGCGGTGATCCAGATGAAATGGCGGGGCAGGCGATCGATCATCGAAGGGCCAACGCGGTAAAGTAGCGGCCAAGACTGCCACGAATCGGAGCGCGAGCATGAGCGCGAGCAAACCCACTCTCGACAACGCCAAGCTCGACCGCATCGTCGCCGAGGCGCGCCGCGCCAGCGAGCAACGCGAACTCGGCTACCGCGAACGCGCGTTGAAGATGTACCCGTGGATCTGCGGCCGCTGCGCGCGCGAATTCACGCGTGCGAACCTGCAGGAACTCACTGTCCATCATCGCAATCACGACCACGACTTCAACCCTGCCGACGGCAGCAACTGGGAATTGCTGTGCGTGTATTGCCACGACAACGAGCATTCTCGCTATATCGACCATGCCGAGAGTGCGGGGGAGATGGAGAAAGTCGCTGTGGCGACGGGGAATCCGTTTGCGGATCTCAAGACGATGTTGAAGGGCATAGGCGGCTAGCATCGCTGCGCATGAATAACCCTTCTTCTTCCGGGATAAGGAGAGCGCCGTCAAGGCCAGTTGGCACATGGAGACGTTGATGGTGCGCGTGTGAATTCCGAATCCGACGTCCTGGATGCGCTGTTCCTCCCGCTGACCTCCGGCGCCATTGCATTCCCTGCCGGCCAATCCGTGCTGTTCCTTCGCGCTCGCGCCGGCGTGCCGCTGCACGCATGGCCGCGCCAGCGATTCTTTTGCGTGCAGACGTTCAAGCCTTTCGCGGACGTGCTGATGCGCGCCGGATTTCCGGTCGAGGATGAGCCCGCTGCCGACCATCGCTTTCCGCTCGTGTTGGCGCTACCGCCGCGCCAGCGAGACGAGGCGCGCGCGTTGCTGGCCCGCACGGTTCGTCATGCGACCAGCGGCGGCATCGTCGTCACCTGCCAATCGAACAATGAAGGCGCGCGCTCGGGCGCAGTGGATCTCGAACGCCTCGTCGGTCCCGTGCAAAGCCTCTCGAAACATAAATGCCGTGTGGTCTGGGCGCGCATCGATGACGCAAACATCGACGCAGAACTCATGCGGGAATGGGCCGCACTCGACGCGCCGCGCCCCATTCTCGACGGGCGCCTGGTCAGTCGTCCCGGATTGTTTGCGTGGGATCGCATTGACCCGGCCTCCGAGCTGCTCGCTTCGTTGCTCCCGGAAACGCTCGCCGGTCGCGTCGCCGATCTCGGCGCGGGCTACGGCTATCTGTCGACCGAAATCCTGCGCCGCTGTTCTCGGGTTACGTCGCTCGATCTCTACGAGGCCGAGCAGCGCGCGCTGGCTCCCGCGCGCATCAACCTCGAGTGCGCAGCGCGCGATAATTCGCGCAAGGTCACGCTCGATTTCCTCTGGCAGGATGTGACGACGGGTTTGACGCGCCGCTACGATGCGATCGTGAGCAACCCGCCGTTCCACCAGGGTCGCGCCGATCAGCCGGAACTCGGCCAGGCTTTCATCGTTGCAGCAGCCATGGCGTTGGAAAAAGATGGCGTGTTATGGCTCGTCGCAAACCGCCACCTTCCGTATGAAACCATCCTCAACGCACATTTCGGTGCCGTGCGCATCGTCGAGGTGCGCGACGGATTCAAGGTGATCGAAGCAAGGAACCCGCAACGATGAAATGTGCACGGACAAAGTCGCGCCAATGAAACTGGTCAAGTTGATCGCAAACCTCGGCTACGGCAGCCGCAAGGAAGTCACCGCGATGTTCCGCGAAGGCCGCATCACGGACGCCGACGGCGAGGTGCTGTATGCCGACGACAAGGTCGAGCACGCGCGCGTCCGCGTCGACGACGAGCCGCTCGATCCACCGGCCGGGATCGTGCTGATGATGCACAAGCCGGTGAGTTACACCTGTTCCACCAAGGATTCCGGTCGCATCGTCTACGACCTGCTCCCGCCGCGCTGGCGCCTGCGCGATCCTGCGTTGTCGACAGTCGGCCGGCTTGATCGCGAGACCTCGGGCCTGCTGCTGTTCACCGACGACGGCGCGTTGCTGCATCGGATCATCTCGCCGAAATCGAACATCGTGAAGGTGTATGAAGCGACGCTTGCGAGCGATTTGCGCGGCGACGAAAGCGCGATCTTCGCAAGCGGCACGCTGATGCTCGAATCGGAACAGACGCCGCTCGCGCCCGCCACGCTCAGCGTGCTCGGCCCACGTCATGCGCGACTCGCGATCGGAGAGGGGCGTTACCACCAGGTGCGTCGCATGTTTGCGGCTGTCGGCAATCATGTCGAGACGCTGCATCGCGTATCGACGGGTGGATTGACGCTCGCGCATCTGCCCGCGGGTGAGTGGCGGATCTTCGGGGCGGACGAGGTCGCAATGATTTTTGCGAAAGCTCAGGGATAGGCGCATCGCGCATTGCTTGTGCAGTCTTCCCGTCCAATGGGCGCGCCGGTGCGGGATGGGTTTGGCGCAGTGAAAAGCATCGCCAGGGAAGCCGCTCACTGCAAAATGATTTCGCATCCAGCCGAGCGCCAGCGAGTCGGCGCGACGCGTGCGGTGGATGCGCCTTCTCTGCCGGCGACCATGCCGTTCGGGCCATGCGTCGCCGAGCGTTTTGGCTATGATCCCCCGATCCGTCACCCCAGGACCCTCCGCCGCCATGCGTATCCGTCGCCTCTGTCTCGCTGCAACGCTCGCGTCCACCCTCGGATCGGCGTACGCCGCACACGGAATCGATCCTGGCGACATCAACAAGGGCGCTGCGGCGTGCACGGATTTCTTCGAATTCGCCAATGGAACCTGGCGCGCCAACCATCCAATCCCGGACTACATGGATCGCTGGAGCAAGCGCTGGGAGTCGGGCGAGGTCAACAAGGAACATGTGCGCGACATCCTCGCCGATGTGGCCAAGCGCACGGACTGGCAGACCGGCTCACCCGAACAGCTGTCGGGCGATTTCTACGCCGCCTGCATGGACGAGACCAAGGTCAACGAACTCGGCGCCAAACCGGTGCAGCCGCTGCTGGATGAAGTTCGCTCCATCAAGACCACGGCCGATGTGCAGCACACGCTCGGTCATCTGCATGATCTCGGCATCGCTGTACCGTTCGCCGTGTTCGCAGCGCAGGACCTGCATGACCCGACCCAGGTGATCGCGCATATCGCTGCGGGTGGACTGGGCATGCCTGATCGCGATTACTACCTGAAAACGGAAAAGCGCTTCGTCGACGCGCGCGAGAAGTACGACACGCACGTGGCGAAGATGTTCGAGCTGGCCGGCGCAACAGCGGCGACAGCGAAGCAGAATTCAGCCGCCGTGTTCGCGTTCGAGAAGCGCCTCGCTGAAGCCTCGCTCGACAACGTGGCACTGCGCGACCCGACCCGGCAGGATCACAAGACGCCCTTCGCGGATCTGTCCAAACTCGTTCCGGAGTTCGCATGGACCGCGTATTTCGATGCGGCAAAGATGCCGCACGACGCCGTCAACGTGACCCAGCCGAAGTTCCTGCAGCAAGTGGAAAAGGAGCTGAAATCCACGCCGGTCGCGCAATGGAAAACCTATCTCGAATGGCAGGTGTTGAACACGGCGGCCGACTCGCTGGCCACGCCGTTCGTGGAAGAGAACTTCGCCTTCAACGGGAAATTCCTCACCGGCGCGACAGTGATGAAACCGCGCTGGAAGCACTGCGCCGAAGCCACCGACAATCAGCTCGGTGAGGCGCTCGGCCGCAAGTATGTGGAGAAATATTTCCCGCCCGAAGCGAAGGCGCGCGTGCAGGACATGGTCAAGAACATCCTGTTGTCGATGAAGGACACGATCCAGGGCCTGGAGTGGATGAGCGACGAGACAAAGAAGAAGGCGCTGGAGAAATTGTCCACGTTCAATCCGAAGATCGGCTATCCGGATCATTGGAAGGACTACGCCGGCGTCGTCGTCGGGCGCGCTTCGTACTGGGACGACGTGGTCGCCGCGTCGCGGTGGAATGTGACCGACGGCCGCACGCAGATCGGCAAGCCCGTCGACCGCACGCGTTGGGGCATGACGCCGCCGACGTCGAATGCGTACTACAACCCGTTCCTGAACGAGATCGTTTTCCCCGCCGGCATCATGCAGCCGCCCGCGTTCGATGTCGCGGCGACCGATGCCGTGAATTACGGCGCAATCGGCGTGGTCATCGGTCACGAGATCAGCCACGGCTTCGACGACCAGGGTGCGCAGTTCGACGCGCAGGGGCGACTGAGCAACTGGTGGACGCCAGCGGACCAGGAAAAATTCAAGACGCGTGGCCAATGCGTGGTCGATCAGTTCGACAGCTATTTCATCGAGCCGGGCATCCATCACAACGGCAAGCTCGTGCTCGGCGAATCGATCGGCGACCTCGGAGGCGCCAAGCTCGCCTATCTCGCGTACAAGAAATCGCGCGAGGGCAAGCAGCCCGAAGCGACCATCGACGGATTCACCCCGGAACAGCAATTCTTCCTTGCCTGGGGCCAGTGGCGCGGCGACGCGATCCGCCCGGAAACCCAGCGCACCATGGTGCAGGGGGACCCGCACCCGATCGCGAAATACCGCGTCAACGGACCGCTGTCGAATCTGCCGGCATTCCAGCAGGCGTTCCAGTGCAAGGCCGATGCGCCGATGGTGCGCCAGGGCAAGGGGCGGTGCGAGGTCTGGTAACGCGGATTGTGTTCGAGCCGGCGCAGCGCGTACCGGGGAATCAGGCGGGAGGCGTGCGGGCCCTGAACCTTATCGGTTGCGCCGTTATCGGCGGCAATGGTGAATGAACCGTTGTTGCCGATGTTCGTGATGCGGCGATTTTCGATTTGCCGAGGCTGTGCAATTGTCTAACATCGGGAACAGTGGGTAGAGTGCATCCCCTGATGCAAACCCCCTCGCCACCGCTGCTCGCCCGTCTGCGCCGCCGCCTCGCGGCGAGCGTGTGGTTGTTTGCGTTGCTGGTGGTCGCCAAGGCAACGATCGCTGTTGGCTGTGCGAATGAGCAACTGGCGACGTCGACATCGCCGGATACCGCGACCATTGCATCCGTGCATGAATCCGCGTCCATCACGCTTCCGGGTTCCACGGCGTCGGCATCGGATACGACCGATGCGGAGCGTTGCTGGCACGACGGCAGCAACGGATGTCATTGCGCGTGCGCGCACAGTTCACCGTTGCCGGGTGTTCTTTCGGACATGGCAACACCGAATCCGGGTTCCTTCGAATTTCCTGCCACGTTCGTGCTTCCGATTCTCGCGCGCCGGGAATCCGCACTGCGTCCTCCGATCGCCTGAAAACCGCTGTTGTCGCTCGGCATGAGCGATTCGCTGGCGCACGCCTGGCGTGCGTCCTTCGACAGGATTTCAGGAGTTCCCCATGGTTTTCCCAGATCGGGCGCGCTGTCGTGCTCCGTGGCTATTGGCGGTTGTCGGAGCCACGCTTGCTGCGTCAGTCTTCGCAAGAAGCCCTCCCTCGCTTGAAGCAACACCGCCCGTCACGTCGAGCGATTCCGACAAGGCTTCTCCTGCACTCGTCGAAGCGATCCGTCGTGTCTGGCAACATAATCCCGCCGCCCAGGCTGCCGATGCCAAAGTCGCCGCGAGCGGCGCCCGCGCCGACGCTGCATCCAGACCGCTCTACAACCCCGAGCTCGAGCTGACCGTTGAAAACGCGGACGTGAATACGCGCAGCGTCGGTGTCAGCCAGACGATCGATTGGTCAGGCAAACGGCGCGCTCGCGTCGGCGCAGCGACGGCCGAAATCCGTGTGGTCGAAGCCGAACGCGATCAGGTACGTCAGCGGATTGCGCTGCAATGGCTGAGCGGATTCGCGACCTATCGCGCGATCTCGGGGCAAGTCGATCTCGGCGCACAACGCGTCGGGTTGCTCGAACAGTTCGCGGCGCTTGCGAAGCGGCGCTTCAGCGTCGGCGATATTCCACAACTCGAACGCGATCTCGCCGAGCTGGCATTGCAGGAAGCCCGCGCACAACAAGCAGAACTTATCGCCGATCAATCCAAGGCACGACGGGCCTTCGTCGCTGTCGATGCGGACGGTTCGACGCCATTGCCTGAGCTGCCCGACAGCTTGCCTCACGGCGCCGAACTGCCGCTGGACGCAGCCGCCATCGACGCGCTGCCAGTGCTGCAACAAGCCTACGCCGAAGCGGAGGCCGCCCAGGCAAAGGTCGCCGTAACCGAGCGCGAGCGTCGGCCGGATCCAACGATCAGCCTCACGGGCGGTCATGTCACCAACGGTCCCTACAGCGACAAGGTCGTCGGTATCAACGTGCGGATTCCGCTGTTCGTGCGCAATTCGTACAACGCTGAAGTGTCGGCCGCGCGCTCATCCGCCGATGCGGTGGCGGCGACGCTGCTCGATCAACGCCAACACGCGATCGCCGAAGCGGAACAAACCGGCGCCAGTTACAACGCGCTGCGCAATGCCTGGCAAAGCGGGCGCGAGCGTGACGCGGCACACATCACGGATCGCGCCGCCTTGCTGCAGCGCCTGTGGGAGGCCGGCGAGCTCAGCACTGCCGACTACCTGGTCCAGCTCAAGCAAGGCGTCGACACCGAACTGGCGACGGCAGCATTGCGCTCGCACGTATGGCAAGCGTTTGCCGATTGGCTTGGCGCATCCGGCGGCCTCGATCGCTGGCTGGGCATCAACGGCGCTACGCGATGAACTTCAAGGATACGATGATGAAAGCGACCTGGCTCATCTCCGCCGCATTGCTCTGCGCGCACGTCGGCGCGAGCGCCGACGAGAAAAATGCCGCACCCGTCGGCGAGCATCCCGAAGCAAGCCCATTGACGCTCGACGCTGCTGCGCAAAAGCAGCTCGGCGTCGTCACGGCGACGGTGCAACAACGCACGCTGGAGAATGAAATTCGCGCGCCCGGCGAAGTGAAATCAAACGCCTATGCGACAGCGCTCGTGTCGCCGCGCATTCCGGCGCAGGTCGTGCGCCGACACGCCAAACTCGGCGATATCGTGAAGGTCGGTCAGGCGCTGGTCACGCTGTCGAGCGTGGACGTCGCGGAAGCCCAAGGCACGCTGATCGTGACCGAACGCGATTGGCAACGCGTCAAGTCGCTGGGTGCTGATGCGGTATCGGCCAAGCGCTACACCGAAGCCCAGGTCGCACGCGATCAGGCGCGCGCGAAGCTGCGCGCCTACGGCATCGGCGACGGCGAAATCGGAGCGCTGCTGAAGCAGGGATCCACTCGGGCGAATGGAGACTTTTCGTTACTGGCTCCGCAAGCGGGTCGCATCACCAGCGACGACTTCGTCATCGGCGAGCGGATTGAACCGGGCAAGCCGCTCTTCACCTTGAATGACGAAGCGATCGTCTGGGTGGAGGCCCAACTCGCATCGGATGCGGCCGAGCGCGCGCAGCCGGGCGCGGTGGTGCGCGTCATGGCCCATGATCAGGCACTGTCCGGCAAGGTGATTCAACTTTCGCACCGCACCGTCGAAGGGTCGCGCACGACACCCGTACGCATCGAAGTCATCAACAAGGGCGACCTGTTGCATGCCGGAGAATTCGTCGAAGCCCATATCGCGACCGCGAGTGCGACGACTTCGCTGGCGATTCCAACCGAGGCGATCGTGCAGCTGCAGGGTCAGCCCAGCGTATTCAAAGCCGGTGATCAAGGCCGATTCGAAATTGTTCCGCTCAGTGTCGGTGAAACGCGCGGTGATCTGACCGTCATCAAGCAAGGTCTCGCCGCGGGCGACGTGATTGTCGTCAAGGGCACCTATGTACTGAAAGCCCGCCTTCTCAAGTCGCAACTGGGAGAAGGCGAATGACCGGCACTACGCCAGGTGCAGGCGGAGGCTGGTCATGTTGAACCGCCTGGTCGAACTATCGCTGCGTTACAAGGTGCTGGTCCTGATCGTGTTCGGCGTCGTGGCCTTTCTCGGCTATCGCGCGATTCGCACGGTGCCGATCGACGCGTTCCCCGACGTGACACCGGTGCAGGTCAACATCTACACCGAGTCCCCGGGCCTTGCCGCCGAGGATGTCGAGCAACTTCTGACGTTCCCGATCGAATCGACGATGGGAGGGCTGCCGAAGGTGCAGGAGATTCGCTCGGTCAGCCTGTTCGGATTGTCCTACGTGTCGGTTTATTTCGCCGACGACATGGACATCTACTTCGCTCGTCAGCTGGTCAACGAGCGCCTGCAGGAAGTCGGCGATCGCCTGCCTGCCGGCTACGGCAAACCCGAGATGGGGCCGAACACCTCCGGTCTGGGGCAGGTGTTCTGGTACACGATCGAGCGCAGCGACGAGACGCTGAAAAATCGGATCACCGACATGGATCTGCGCACGCTGCAGGACTGGACGGTCCGGCTGATCCTGCGCACCGCGCCCGGTGTCGACGACGTGTCGTCATGGGGCGGTGGCGAACGTCAGTTCCAGGTGCGCGTCGATCCGTTGAAGTTGATCAAGCATCAACTCGGCTTCAAGGACGTGATGACAGCGATCGAGGCAAACAACGCTCAGGTTGGCGGCAACTTCATCGACGTCGGCCGCGAGCAGTATCTGGTTCGCGGACTCGGACTCGTCAAGGATGCCGAAGATCTCGGTCGCATCGTTCTGAAGAGCGAAGACGGAATTCCGGTGTATGTGCGCGATGTCGCCGAGATCGTGCAGGCGCCAGCGCCGCGGTTTGGTGCCGTCACGCGCGATGGCAAGGAAGTCGTCCTCGGCCAGGCGCTTGCGCGCATCGGCGAAAATGCCAAGACGGTGGTCGACGCAGTGAAGGCGAAGCTCGATACCGTTCGTGCCGCGTTGCCCGAAGGCGTCGTACTCAAACCGGTCTACGAGCGCACCGACCTGGTGAACAAGGCGGTGAGCACCGCGGTGCGTGCCTTGATCGAAGGATCGCTGCTCGTCGCGGTGATTCTCTTTCTTTTTCTCGGCGAATTGCGATCGGCGCTGGTGGTGATCGTCGCACTGCCGATGGCCATGTTGATTGCGTTCATCGGTATGGGGCAGGCGGGCATTTCGGCCAACCTGATGTCGCTCGCGGGCCTCGCGATCGGCATCGGCATGATGGTCGATGGTGCCGTCGTCATGGTCGAGAATGCGTTCCGATTGATGGCCGAACGACTCGCGCACGGCGAGAAAATCGATCGCACCGCGGCGGTACTCACGGCGGCGCGCGAAGTCGCCAATCCGATCGCGTTCGCGATCCTGATCATCATCGTCGTGTTCGTTCCGCTATTCAGCCTCGAAGGGCTGGAGGGCAAGATGTTCAAGCCAATGGCTTTCAATATCAGTTTTGCGATGGCCGGCTCGCTGGTGCTGGCGCTTACATTGATTCCGGTATTGGCCGCTCTGATCCTGAAGCCGAAAGAGGAGAAGGATACGTGGCTGGTCGCTCGGCTCAAGCGCATCTACCGACCCGTTCTGGACCGCGCGCTGGCACGCAAGCGACTCACGCTCGGCATTGCGGGCGCCAGCCTCGCGGCGGCGCTCGCGCTGGTGCCGTTCCTGGGCAAGGAGTTCATGCCGCAGTTGCAGGAAGGCTCGATCATGTGGCGGGTGACGTCGATTCCGTCGACCTCGCTCGACGAATCGATCGACGTGTCGAACAGGATCTCGGAGGCGTTCAAGCAATTCCCGGAAGTCGAAACGACGCTGGCGATGATCGGTCGCGCCGAGAAAGGCGAAACCGCCGACGTCAATTACATGGAGATCTACACCGCGCTCAAGCCGCAGGAGGATTGGAAGAGCGGTCGCACCATCAGGCAACTCGACGAAGCCATGCTGAAAACTCTGGGCGACGTGGTCCCCAACACGGTGCCGAGTTTCACCCAGCCGATCCAGATGCGTGTCGAGGAACTGATCTCCGGCGTACGCGCGACACTGGCGCTGAAGCTCTACGGCCAGGATCTGGCCGAACTCGATCGACAGAGCCAGATCATCAAGGGCGTGCTGGGCAAGGTCGCCGGCGTCGCCGATCTTTCGCTGGAAGCCAATATCGGCAAACCGCAGATCAAGATCGAGGTGAACCGGGAAGCGCTTGCGCGCTACGGCCTCAACGTCGATGAGGTACTGACGGTCGTCCGCAACGGCATCGGCGGCGAGTCGGTCTCGACCCTGCTCGATGGCGTCAAACGCTTCGATATCTCGGTGCGACTGGATGATGCGTCGAAGGCGTCGGTGGCCAGCATCGGCGAGATTCCGCTGCGCTCGACCAACGGCGCCTTGGTCGCGTTGCGTCAGGTCGCTGATGTCAGCGTCGGCGAAGGCTACTCGTTCGTGCGGCGCGAACAGTTGCAGCGGCATGCCGTGATCCAGATGGACGTGCGCGATCGGGACATCGACGGGTTTGTGAAAGACGCGAATGCGGCCATCCAGCAGCAGGTGAAATTGCCGTCGGGCTACTGGTTCGAATGGGGCGGTGCGTTCGAGAACCAGCAGCGCGCGATGGCGAAGCTCGCGTTGATCGTGCCGGTCACGATCTTCTTGATCTTCGTCCTGTTGTACACCGCATTCAATTCGGTGCGGCACGCGGTGCTGATTCTCGCCAACGTTCCGTTCGCGACCATCGGTGGCATCCTGGCGCTCGCGGCCACGCGACAGTATTTGTCTGTGCCTTCCGCCATCGGCTTCATTGCAGTGTTCGGCGTGGCGATGCTGAACGGCATCGTGCTCGTGAGTTTCTTGAACGAACTGCGCGAGTCGGGCTTGTCCATCCGTGACGCCGTGATACGCGGGACGATACTGCGTTTGCGACCGGTGCTCATGAC
>JBDSBK010000106.1:0-6151 GCA_039921645.1 Dokdonella sp. | reverse complement strand
TGCTGGCGTCATATCCGACTCACCCTGAAGTCTTGCGCCTGCACGCCGGCATCGAGAGCCAGCGCGGGAACTATCAGACAGCGATTCGTGCCATGCAGCAGGCGGTATCGCAGCGGCCCGACGATGCGCTCTATCAGAACACGTTCGGAACCGTACTCGCCGAGGCCGGCGACTACGATGCGGCGATCTCGGCACTGCGCCGTTGCTGCGAATTGCAGCCGGAACTTGCGATCGCCTGGTTCAATCTCGGCATTCTGCTGACACGCTGCGTGCGCAACGACGAGGCGATCGCCGCACTGCAGACGACCGTCGCGCTGGCGCCCGACCATGCCGCTGCACGCGCTCTGCTGGCCGACATGCTGCGCGTCGGCAACCGCGCTGCGGAAGCCGCAGACGCCTATCGACAAATTCTCGCCGAACGACCCCATGCCGGCATGGCTTGGTGGGGTCTTGCCGATCTCAAGACCACCCCGTTCGCTGATGGCGACATCGAGCGGATGCGGGCCGCGATGGCCGACGCGCGCGCGAGCGATGACGATCTGATCGCGACGGGTTTTGCACTCGCCAAAGCGCTCGACGACCAGAGTCGCTACGCTGAGTCGCTCGTTGCGCTGGAACAGGCAAACACGATCGCGAGGCGTCGCCGACACTGGGATGCGAACGCATTCTCGTCCGGAATGGCGACCATCCGCAGTGCATTCTCGTTGGCACCGCGGCCGTCCAGCGAGTCATTTGGCCGCGAGGTGATTTTCATCGTGAGCCTGCCGCGTTCGGGGTCCACCCTGATCGAGCAGATCCTCGCATCGCACCCCTCGGTCGAAGGTGCCGGAGAGTTGCCTGACCTGCCGCTGGTGATCGGTGAGGAGTCGCGCCGCCGCCAACAGGCATTTCCGCTCTGGGTACGCGCCATGACGCCGGACGATTGGCAGCGGCTTGGTCGACGCTATCTGGAGCGTACGGCGCACTGGACGCAGCGCCGATCCGTATTCACCGACAAATTGCCGAACAACTGGTACTACATCGATGCAGTGCGTGCGATGTTGCCGGGTGCGCGCATCGTGGCCGTCCGGCGGGACCCGTTGGAAACCTGCTTCTCCTGCTATCGCCAGTTCCTTTACAACAACGAATACACACGCACGTTTCGGGATCTGGCGGCGTTCTGGCGGGAATTCGATCGCAGCGTCGCCTCTTCGCGAACCGCGCATCCGGCGCATCTGCACGAAAGCATCCATGAGCATCTGCTGTCAAATCCGGACGCGCACATCCGGGCGCTACTCGACTTTTGCGGTCTGACCTTCGATCCGGCCTGCCTCCACTTCCATCGAACCGAACGCGATGTGCGTTCGCCGAGTGCGATGCAGGTGCGCGAACCATTGCGGCGGGACACGGCACGTGGGCCGCGCTACGGTGCGCTGCTCGATCCATTGCGCTCGGCGCTCGGCATGCCACCGTTTTCCGCGTAAGCCTGAGATTCGCGCGCGACGAATGTGGCTGCTCGGCGACGATATTCCGACAATCGGTCCATGCACAGGCGGATCACAGTCACCGCGCAATCGTCGATCCGCGCGTGCGCAAGCGACAGCAAAGAGCAGACGCGATAGTGAGACGAAAGACTCGTCACGGACGGCCTGGCGATCGGCAATGGTCTGAGGCCGAGCGGCGGAAAGTCAGCTCGCTCGGGGCATGATAAAGTTGCAGACCGAATGGTCTACGCAGTGTTCGCTCCGGTAAATCCATCAGCGGCAATTGCGCCAGTGACCGTCATGGGAGTTGCGTGATTGGTGCTATCGATCACGCAGTCACGCTGCTTCCTGCAACAGTTGATACGTCCCCGGTATAAAACGCATGTCCGACCGCAACGACCGACTCTGGAACAATGCCCAGCGCTACCTTTCGCAGGGACAAATCGACGCCGCGCGCAGCGCGCTCGAATCCCTCGTTCAGAATGATCCGTCGCACATCGAGGCACAGCTTTTCCTCGGCGGGATCGCCTGGGAGGAGGACCGCATTCAGGACGGCACCAGGCACGCGCTCGATGCATCACGGCATCCGCCTGAAAACGCAATGCTCATCAGCGACCTCGTCACGGCTCTGCTGCAGGCGGGTGAAGTCATCGCAGCAAGAACGCTCTTGGAACATCCGGTATTGGCGCGCACAACGTCGATCGAGGTTCTGCTCCGTCTGGCAAGCTTTCGAAGCCGCCTGGGCGAACATGCCGCCGCCCTGGCGCTGTACGAACGAGCCAAGGCAGCGGGCGCGGACGGCGCCGAGTTCCGCTTTTCGCGAGGCATGCAGCTGATTTTCAATGGCCGCATGGATGAAGCGCGGGCCGAACTCGAAGCCTGCCTTCGCATGCCCTCGGCCCCCGGTCGCGCGGCGTTCGAGTTGGCGCGCATGCGACCGCAGACGGTCGAGGACAATCATCTGCCATATCTTGAGCAACGCCTTCGAACCGTTTCGCCCCGCAGCGAAGATTGCGCGGCGCTCGAGTTCGCGCGTTACAAGGAGCTTGAGGATCTGGGCCGCTACGATGAGGCATGGATCGCGCTGGCCCGCGGCAACGCGTTGATGTACGCACGCCAGAGGCACGATCCGGAGCAAGCCGGACGCTTGTTTCAGGGGCTCCAGGACGTATGCACCGCGCAATTTCTGCAGCCGGAAGCGGTGGTTCACGAGGGTCCCCAACCGATCTTCATCATCGGCATGCCGCGTTCGGGTACGACCCTGCTCGATCGCATCCTCGGCAATCACTCGAAGGTCACTTCCGCCGGCGAGCTCGACGATTTTGCGCTTCAGGTCCGCTGGGCGGCCAATCACCGCAGCACGCTGGACGAAGTTGTCCTGCAACGCCTGCCGGGCGTCGACTTCGCGGAACTCGGACGTCGCTATCTGGCACAGAGCCAATGGCGCGCGCAGGGCCGGCCGTTCTACACCGACAAACTACCGCGCAACTGGATGGTCGCCGGGCTGATTCGCCGAGCTCTTCCGCAGGCGCGCATCCTCAACCTCGTCCGGGATCCGATGGACGTGTGTTTTTCGAATTTCCGCGTGATGTTCGCGGACTCATTCGCTCACATCTACGACCTCGATGCACTGGCTGCGCATTATCTTCAATACCGCAGCACGATGGCCCACTGGCATGCCGCAATGCCCGGCCAGATTCTGGATGTCTCGTATGAGGACCTGGTCCGCGATACCGAAGCGATGACTCGCAGAATCCTCGCATTCTGCGGCCTCGAATGGGAACCGGGGTGCGTGGATTTGAGCCGCAATACGCGTGCGGTCGCGACATTGAGTGCCGCACAGGTTCGCGATCGCATCCACACGCGCGCATTCGAGGAATGGCGCAACTACGAGCAACAGCTTGCAGGCATGAAGGCAAAGCTGTCGATCTTTGATGCTTTGCCGCAACCGGCTTGACGCCGGGGCCGCAACCAATCGCAAATTCAGACCCATCCGAGAGGACGCGTGGTGGCCGGCACGCGACCTCAACCAATAACTCAGTTGATCACTTCGCTCGAATAGCCCCAGTGGCGCAACATCGGCTCGACGATCGGCAGCACTGGCTCGAATGACTTGTGATACCGCAGCCAGCGATTCATGCCTTTGCGGTTCACAGGCTCGATGACCTGCGAGTAGCTCGGCGTCGCGATATAGCCCTTGTCCCGCGCGTGCTGATCGAACCCCAGCATGGGCGACGCGTCCTCGAGTTCGAGAAAAGCCGCGATACGTCGCGTCTGCGCCTCGGTGTCCACGACGAGGTCTTCATAGCGGGATACCAGCACATTGGGTTGAAATACCTCGACATGCCGCAACCAGACCTGCATTGCCTGGACATAGGCGCGCGCAAGGCGTTCGAGCGTTTCGCTCGATGCGATCAGGATGCTCGAGCGAAAGTTCTGCATGTAGCAGCTGAGGATCACGTCGCATGGGTGACGTATCGCGAGCACATGCTTGGCTGCCGGATAGAGCCGGTAGATCAGCGGTAGCCAGAGCATGTTGAGGGGATTCTTGTCGACCAACCGCGCATCCCAGCGGCGGCGGATTTTTTCCGACACCATGACGAGGTAGCGTTTGCGTAGTTCGTCGCAATCGAGCTGACGCAGGACCGCGAGGTCGGCGAGTACAGCAGGATCGTGCCTGCGCAACGTGTCCGCCAGGCGATTGAAGAACGGATTCTCATCCATCGACTGGAGGCCTGGATGTGCGTCCAGCATCTGCTCGAGCAAGGTCGTTCCCGAACGTGGGAAGCCGAGGATGAAGATGGGCGAGTGCGCACTATCCGGTGCGGTCAGATCCGGCCAGCCTCGGTGAATGTCAGGAGACACCTCGATGAGGGATGCAGGCAGGGCCGGAGCCGACGGAACGAAATCCTGCGGGCTGATTGTCGACGCCTCGGCTACCTGCAAGGCATGGGCCTTCAACAAGGCCTGCATTGCCGCGTCGTACATTGCCAGCTTGTCGCAGGCTTCAGCGAGTTTGAAATAGTGCGACGCGTCCTGTTCGCCACGCGGACCGGATCGCTCCAGCAGCGTACGCGCGCCGGCGGCATCGCCCCGGCGCAGCATCAGGGTCGCGAGTACATGATCAGCCTCATCACTACTCGGGTCCGTCACTGCCAATCCCATTGCGACAACGGAGGCGACTAGCGCTTCGGCGTCGTCGAGGCGATTCACGCGTTCGTAGATGCTCGAGAGGAACAGTTTCGCCGATGCATCCGATGGGTTTGCCCGAACGAGATCTTCCATCAGAAATTGCGGCCCGCTCGCATCGCCCAGCAGCAATAGAACTTGGGCCAATTCGCTCTGCAATGGCGGGGCATTGAGCGGAAACCATTCGCGCCAGGGGCGCAGGAGATCCTCGGCGCCATGGAAATCCTGGCATCGCGTGCACGCACGAGCGGCATGGATTCGAATCAGCGGAAGCTCGCGATCGAGCTCGAACGCATCGAGCAGCATATCGCGCGCCTCTGCGTAGTCCTGGCGCGCAAGCATCAGCAACCCCAGCCCGACGCGCGGCCCTGGATTGCCGGGATCGAGGCGTATGGACTCGCGATATGCGGCTTCGGCTTTGGCAAGCGCACCGGTTTCGCGCAATGCCGTCGCGTAGTTATTCCAATGCACACTCTCCCCGGGTGCCACGGAGGTCAGATGCGCATACGCTTCAACGGCTTCATGCGGCTTGTGCTGAAGATGCAAGCTGATGGCGAGGATTGCGAGCATGTCTTCGCGGGGAGCGCCATCGCTCATCTGCGAACGCGCCAGCCGTTCCACGCTCGCCCAGTCGCCGGAACGCATCGCGGCGGAAATGTCGTTGGTTTTGGATTCGGTCATATCGTCAAAAAAAAAAGGCCGCGCGGTTATCCGCGCGGCCTTCAAGCTTACAGGGTTAAACCAATCTTAGAACTTGACCGTCACACGACCCCAGTAATAACGACCCATCAGGTCGAAGTCGCTCGGATCGGTGTTGGCATTCAGCGTGTTGTTCGCATACAGGAACGGCGGCTGCTTGTCGCCCACGTTGTTCACACCCACGTCGATACGCGTATTGATCGGCTCGATGTTGTAGCCGAACTGGATATCGTTGTACGTGGTCGCGCCGTACTTGAACTGCAGACCGTGGACCGAGCAGTAGCTGCCGTAATAGCACTGACCGGCCGGGAACACGTCCTGCGACGGCGACTGCGAACCCATGCGGAAGCGGCCGATATAGCGCATCGACCACGAAGCGTCGAACGAACCCAGCTGCCAGCCGACCTGCGTCTGTGCACGCCAACGCGGGAACAAGCAGACGCCACCACTGGCACCCGGGCAGGACGCTGCCTGCGAGGAACCATAGCTCAGGAAATGACCTGCGTAGTGGTAGGTCGTGTTGTTCGGCGTGTTGGGTGCCGTGTCGATATCGTAGGTCTTCGAATAGGTCGCGTTAAGCGACAGATTGAATCGACCAAACGAGAACTCCGGCAAGCGGTAGTTCAGCGCGAAGTCGGTACCGGCGACATTAACACGACCCAAGTTGCCGGCGGGCTCGACGATATTGTCGATCTGACCTGCATTCGGTCCACCCTGGAAACGACGGATCAACGGGCAGAAATTAAGCTGACCTGCATTGCACAGGTCCAACACGCTCTGCGCAGAGACGTTGGTGATGT
>JBDSBK010000105.1:0-8321 GCA_039921645.1 Dokdonella sp. | reverse complement strand
ATGGCCTCAGCATGACCGTCCAGTTCTCGCGTTCGAATCCGACGTTCGCGACGATGCGGTTCCAGCTGCGCGAATACGGATCGCTGCGGCCGTTGGACTGATGGTCGATGCCGATGCCGAGCAGGCGCCCGTCCCATCCGAATGCGTGATAGTTGGTGGCGAACACGAGCATCGCTTCGGGTTCGTAGTCGCTCTCACGGAACGGACGCGATTCCTTCTTGTTGTAGAGCTGCCACCGCGACGATTGCGTGTAGCCCATCCACAGGTCGCCGACGTCGCCGAAGACGCCTTGCCAGATCTTGGTCTTGAGGCTGAGCTGGAACTTCGCCTCGATGTTGTCCAGATGCTGGCGCTCGGTCGCCGAGTTGGCCGGATTGGGGCTGCCAGGCTCGTTGTTCTGCTTGCTCGTGGCGAACACCGGCATCACGTAGACCGGCTGGAAGCTGCGCAGGTTGAAGGTGCCGAGCTTGCTTTCGGGCATCAGCTCCCAGCGACTGTCCAGCAGGGAACGCGACGGCGGCGCCGCTTCTTCCGGCGATGCAGCTTCGGTTCGCGCATCCGCCCGAACCTGCGAAAAAACGCCGTTCGTGCGGATTTTCGCATCGGCTTCCTTCTGCGCATCCGACCGATCGCGATGCGTGGCGTGGTCGTAGCACGTCAGGCGCATGGCGTCGCTGACGATCGCGGTGCACGCACGGATATCGAGCGGATCGGGATTCTGCGCGAACACGGATGCCGTGCACAGATTGCCCAGGAGCAGCAGCGCGGCAAGTGACCAGGACTTCATCTACACACTCCATCGAAGCAATCCCGCAATGATGCGGCATTCCGGCGCCGCTGGCACGCAATGAAGGAGCGAAATCCTCGCCCTTGCGTTCACCCCATCGTCCACTGGCGCGCGATGACGATGCGCTCTCTGCCGACAATCCGGCGCATGACGAACCCCTCTTCACCGACAACTTCGACGACGGGTATGCGATGGCGCGGCGGTCACGCTTCCGCCGCGGGCACGACGCGGTTGCGGCCGTCGTGCTTGGCCTGATACAGCGCCTTGTCGGCGCGATTGATCAGCGATTGCGCGTCTTCCTTGGGTCCCATTCGGTCACACCGAAGCTCGCGCTGACCGCGCCGACGATCTCGTACGGGGCACTTGCGATCTTCGCGCGCACGATTTCGGCAGTCGCCATGGCGGCGTCGATGCGCGTCTCGTGCAGCAGAATGATGAACTCCTCGCCGACGAAGCGTGCAGCGCAATCGGAGCTGCGCAGCAGTTCGCGTACGCGCAAGGCGGTGTTGCGCAACACGGTGTCGCCGCTGTCGTGGCCGAAGGTGTCGTTGATGCGCTTGAAGAAGTCGAGATCGAAGATCACGACCGAGAGCCCAATCCGCTTGGTGCGTGCTTCGGCCATGTCCGCCTCGAGGCGCTCGAAGAAACGTCGGCGGTTGACGAGGTCGGTGAGAAAATCCTTCGTCGCCAGTTCTTCCAGGCGACGATTCACGCGCGCCATTGGCGTCATCACGAGGCGCCTGAGCGCGAGGTTGAGCCCGGCGAACATGAGCCCGAACATCGCCGCGAGCGACAACATGAAGGTGTTGAACGCACGACGCGCCTTCTCGAGTGGATACAACACCGGCACGCGTATCAGCTGCATGCCGACCGTCTCGCCCTCCTTCCAGTCGAAGCCATTCGCATCGCCGTACACCGCGCGCATCGTCGCCGGCGCGGCATCCGGCGTGCTGTGGCACTTCAGACACGCCGGTTGCTTGATCGTGATCGGCCGCGCCACGTACATCGACTGCTCGACGCCGTCGCCGTGGATGCCGCTGAGTTCGTTGAGTTTGGCATCGGCGCGGAACTGCTCGATCAGCTAACGCTCCCAGTCGTTCGCGCGGTCGCGCGGATTGGTCGGGTTGAGCACCGATTCCTTGTAGGCGTAGCCCATGTAGCGATCGCCAAGGCGATGCAAGGTCTCGGTCGCCGCGAACGCCCGCACGGTCTGCGGCAGGAAACGCTCGGCGTTGAGCGGATCGAGATGCGGCTTGATCTGGTCGGTCGTGTAGCTGCGGATCGCCAGCGCGGTCTCCATCAGCACTTCCGAGTTGTGCCGCACTTCGTCCATCGCGTCGCGCTGCAGCTGCGCGTGGTAATACCAGCCGGCACCGAGGATGCCGACCACGAACACGAGAATGAGAACGAGGTTGAACGTGAGTCGAAGTTGCATGCAATGGCGCCGCGTTGCGGCGCCCTCTCCTGAGCGCTCCCGGCGCGGCGCCAAGTTCGCATGCCGCGACGCCGTCGGCACGCCGCGCTGCTCGGCTTAGCGCGGATCGGCTACGCTCGGCATTCACCGGCTCTCGGAAAACCCATGACTGCTCCGCTGATCGCCCTCGTTTCCGTCGCAGCGGCGCGCGACCTTGATGAAGATCTCGCACCGCTGCACGCCGCGCTGCGCGAGGCGGGTGCCGATGTCGCGATCGTCGACTGGGACGATGCACAGGTCGATTGGTCGCGCTTCGACCTCGCCCTGCTGCGTTCGACCTGGGACTACGCAGAACGCCTGCCCGAGTTCCTCGCATGGGCCGCGCGCGTGTCGCAACACACTCGCCTGCTCAATCCCTGCGACGTGCTGCGCTGGAACACCGACAAGCACTATCTCGCCGACCTCGAACGCGCCGGCGTCGCGATCGTACCGAGCACGTTCGTCGAACCCGGCACCGATCCGCGCACAGCGCTCGATGCGTTCCTCGCCGGCACCGATGCAAACGAGTTCGTGGTCAAGCCGAGTGTCGGTGCCGGCTCACGCGACGCGCAACGGCATGGCCGCGAGCACCCTGACGCGGCCACCATGCACATCGCACGCCTGCTCGACGCGGGACGCAGTGCGCTGTTGCAACCGTATCTCGATCGCGTCGACGAACAAGGCGAGACCGCGTTGATCCATTTCGAAGGAACCTTCAGCCACGCGATCCGCAAAGGTCCGCTGCTGCGCCGTGGCGACGGGCCGACCGACGCGCTGTTCGCCACCGAGGACATCACCGCGCGCGCCGCGAGCGATGCCGAACGAACGCTCGCGACGCAGGTCCTGCATGCAATGCCGTTCGCGCAACCGATCGTCTACGCACGCGTCGACCTCATCCACGACGCCGATGGCGCTCCGCGCCTACTCGAACTCGAACTCGCCGAACCTTCGCTGTTCTTCGCGCATGGCGCAGGCAGCGCGCGGCGCTTCGCCGACGTGATTCTTGCGCGCGCGGCCCTGCGCCGTTGAGTCGACAGGCTTGCCGACGAAAATCCCGCGCACGATGAGGTTTTCGCCGCGTTCTTGCGTAAGCAGGCATACGACGCCTTTGCCCGCAGCGATGTGGCACGGCGCCCGTGAATTCATCTGTCATCGATCAGGAGGGATACCCGCGTGTTTTCGACGACGTACGCAACATCCAGGTTTGCACGCGCCCAGCCGCATCGGGCACGCCTGCATCAGGCGCTCACCGCCGCTCTGCTGACAGGCGGACTCGCCGCGCTGCCCTCATCAGCCGCGACGATCACGGTTACATCGCCGGACGATTCCGACACCGGAGCCATCGGCACATGCACGCTGCGCCAAGCCATCATGTCGATGGATGCCGGCGGGCTGGTGGCAGCCTGCAGCAAGTTCGGCACGTTCGGCGTCGACGACACGATCACGTTCGCATCGGCGGCGATCGCGGACGCCGCAACGCCGGGGACCGTCACGCTCGCCGATTCTGCGGACCCGAACGGCGGCATCGGCGGCACGCTTGTCATCTTCGATGCACACCTGACCATCGACGCCCGACCATGGCGCGGGACGGGCCCGGCCCAGTACAGCGGCGGCGTGACGATCGCGCGGCCCACAGGCGCGACACATTCGTTCGGCATCATCAGGGACACCGCGGCAGCCGGTGGCTCGCTCACGCTGAGCGGGCTGACGATCCGCAACGGTGATGCGGGAAACAACGGCGGCGGCCTCTACCTCCCCTCCGCGGACTTGCTGCTGACCGACAGCACCGTCAGCGGCAATCGCGCTGGCAGTGGCGGCGGCATCTATTCCCGTTCCGGCTCGGTACGCGTGGAGCGCAGCACTGTCGACCAGAACACGGCGTATCTGGGCGGAGGCATTCATGCCGACGGGATGCTCACGCTGAGCGCCAGCACCATCAGCGGCAACACGGCGATGCAGCGCGGCGGCGGCATCCACGGCGGCGGCGTGCTGGCCGTCACCGACAGCACGCTCGATGGCAATGACGCCCTCTATGACGGCGGAGGAATTTATTCTTCGGGCGGCACGGCCACCGTTGCCGGCAGCACGATCAGCCACAATTTCGCACGTTACGGCGGCGGCGGAATTCATTCCGAATCCGGCACGCTGACGATGAGCAACAGCACGATCGGCGGCAATTCGGCGCTGCGGTCCGGCGCAGGCGTGCTGAGCAACGGCACGATCGAATTGAGTCATGTCACCTTGTCGGGAAACACATCCAACGTGTCGGGCGGCGGCATCGACGGAAGCGGCCACGGCACGATCGATCATTCAATCATCGCGGGGAATTCGCAGACGTCGGGCTCGGACATCCATCTCGGCGGCACATGGACGGGCAGCGACAACCTGACCTCCACCACCAACCTCGATCTCGGACCGCTGCAAGACAATGGCGGCCCGACGCGGACGATGCTGCCAGGCGCAGGTAGCACGGCGATCGACGCGATCCCGTTGCAGGCGTGCAGCGAATCCGTCGACCAGCGTGGCATCGCGCGGCCGCAAGGTGCGGGCTGTGACATCGGCGCCGTCGAGGTCATGCCGGACGCGATTTTCACTGATGGCTTCGACCAGGCTCACGCGCGATCGGCGGATTCCATCGTGCCGGGATTTCGTTCGGGACATCCCTAGCGAGACGCGTCCCAACAGTTCGCTGCGGTGTCGTTGATGGCGACCCAGAATCGCGCGTCGTCACGGATGCGCCCGTTCGCGACCAATCCCCAACCGCCATGTGCGCCGTCGGTGCCCACGCTATCGTGGTGTTCGGCAACACGCCAGCCCGCGCCGAGCTTCGCCGCGCACCAGGCGTTCGCATCGGAACGTCGCTCGAACGCGTCGCCACGCACGGCCGGCGCGAGCGCAACGCGTCCCTGCGCCCAGCCCGAGTAGAACCCGGCCTGCATGACGCCGCCGGACGGCGGAGTCTCGATGCCGTCGGGGCGCGAGCGTCCGTCGACGGCGAGACAGAGCACGGGCAGCTTCACGCTGCATGCGGTGTCGCCGCGGTAGGCATCGCAGCCATGGCCGTCGATCGTCGGCCGGCCGTGGCAGCTCACGAACACGACCTTCGGATCGGCCGAGAGGCGCGCGCCTGCGCCCCAGGTCATGCCCTTGCGTACGGTAACGATGGCGGGTGCCGCCATCTGCTCTGGCTCGGGCGCGACCTTCACCGCCAGAGCGTCGTGCGATGGGGTCGTCAACGCGAGTGCCATAGCCGCAAACGCAAGCAGTCTGGATTTCATTGCTGTCTCTCCTTCACAGGTCTGGCTATTTCATTACGCGAGATAGCGCACGACGGGGTTGGATGCGTACGTGCATGACGCCGCGCGACCCACGATGGGTCACGCCGGGCGCACACCCACTTGAAAGCCGTGCCAGCGCGTCGTTTCCGCCTGTCGATGCAGAGCTTGTCCCAAAGCCATTCACACGCGCTGTGGAAAACTCGCCGATCAGCGGTGGCGTCACCGCGTGCGCGTCGAAGCGTCGCGCCAGTTCATGCAGATGGCAGGTCGGCACTGCGGGAAACGCGTGGTGTTCGGCGTGATGAAACATGTCGATCGTCAACCACGCGAGCCAGCGCGAACGCGTACTGCGGGCAATAGCGTTGTCGCCGTGACGGCAACCGCGATGCACGAACCAGATGCCGGGGATCGCCGCGCACGCGTTGGCGACATACAGCGACACCGCGATCCCCTGGAGTAGCGCGCCGCCATTGCGCCAGACCAGCGCCTGCGTGAACGCCACGACGGCAAGTTCCGCAACGATCCAGCGGCGCTGGCGCGACGAACCGTGGCGCAATGCGGCGCGATGGATTGCCAATGGATAGCGAGGGCTGTCGAGCAATGCGCGCCAGAAACCGAGCCTGGCGATGCGTCCTTCGACGTCGTCGTCGGCAAGGCAATCGCGATGGTGGCGCAGATGGGTCACCTCGATCGCGTGCATCGATCCGCCGAGCAATGCGCTCAGCGCGAACATCAGCGCATCGTTGGCGATCCCGCACAGGCCGAGGCTGTTGTGAAAAGCGCCGTGCGTCACGCGCAGGCCGGTCATGAACATCATGCCCCCCGCAAGCGCGAGCAACGGCCAGCAATGCGCGACGCCGGCAAGCAGAGCGAAGCCAAACGCCACGAACGGCAGCGCGAGTTCGCGCGCAACCTCGAAGGGACTCAGCGCGATCAGGTCACGCCATTCGACTGCCGCGAGGCGCACGTCACGCACGGCCGCTGCCCTCGCGACGGCGCAGGCCGGGGCGGACCGCGGTGAAGTTGAGATACACGCGTTCGAACATGCGCCGAGCCTGGGTGCTGTGTCGCAGGCCACGAGCCAGCCAGCGCAGCAACGGCAGGCGTTCCCACAGCACGAGATGCGCCGGCAAGCCGATGTGAAGTGCGCCGTTTTGATCTCGCACGTGCAGCAGGGTCAGCGCCGCCGCGAGCCCGAACGATTCGTAGTGCAGTGCCTGCGGGTCACCCGCGAGATTGCGCCAGACGACCGTTCCTGGCGCGACCAGGCGACGATAGAGCGCGACCTCGCGCCCGCACACCGGGCACAGCCCGTCGTAGTACACCGTGATCGCGCCCATCGCCGTCTCCGTCCACCAGGGATGCGACCACCTTTGCAGACGATGGCGCGGGCGCGCTCACGGATTGATCGGACAGGAACATGTTCTTGCGCGAGCTCCAGCGAAACAACGACTTGCGAATTTCCGGAATGATCAAAACAAACGATCAGCCTGTCTGTGCATCCGTCTGGCGGCGTCGGTAGCGCCCGGGCACCTCGCCCGTGATCTCGCGGAATGCGGCGTAGAAGTTCGACTGCGAGGTAAAGCCGACCGCGAGCCCGACCGAGAGCACGGACGCGTCCGGCTCGGCGAGCAACATCCTCCGCGCGGCTTCGACGCGATGACCGCGCACGTAGCGCGAGAATCCGACCCCGAACTGCGTGTTCACGAGTTCGGACAACTGATGCGGGCTGAGGCCAACCTGCGTGGCCAGACTCGCCAGGCTGAGGTTTTCATCGAGGTAAACCTTGTCGTCGTCCATCGCCTGCTGCAGCCGCGCGACCGCGTCGTCGCGATCGACGCGGCTCAGGGTCGAGACGGCGTAGGCGACGGCAACCGCCTCGGCGGTCTTGCCGGCGATATCCGGAAAGCGCAGCAACACGTAGACCGCGAGCAGGAACGCCAGACCGATCGAGATGGCATAACCAAGAACGAACGCGTGCAGGCCGGCCAACGGCGAAGCGAGCCCGAGCAGCAGGATCGCCAGCGAAATGGCGGCGAATGCACCGAAGACCGCCAGCTCCATGCGGAAGCGCGCACGCTGCCCGCGCAGCCGGTGCACCAAGCCCGCAAGCCGCAGTGCGTAGGCGAAACCGAACAGAAACGCGAGCGGAACCGCAAGCGCGGGTGCCAGCCACGGCGCGACCACTGCGGGGGCGAAATACAGCAGGGAACTCCATCGCTCGCTGGCGCGCGGTTGCAATACGCCGCGAAAGAAAAGGTAGAACGCCGGCGCCACCACATACAGCAGCGTTACGTACCCCCTTGACGCTATGACGTCGTCGCCACGCGCAAGATGTCCCGCATGTGCGAGTTGCAACAAGGCAAGACCCATCAGCAGGACGACGCCCGCGAGCCGCGACAATCCGTCCTGCTCCACGGTAGCGTAAACAGTGAACGCGGCGATCAGCAGCAGTGCGGCACTGCATACGGAAAACCCGATCAATCCTGTCGCGACCTGTTCGAGCATGCGTGCGGCCACACCGAAAACATCCATCCTGCCATACCCGTCGGCACGCGACTCGGTCGCCGCCGCGCGGCAGTTGGGCAAGGATTGACCACCCCCAATTGACAAGCGCATCGCACGGTCGTTTGCGTATCTTCATACCGAACTTGTCCACAGGCCCATCCACGTCGACTGTGGAAAACTTCCCGCGCACGCGACGGGCGACGTTGCTCGCAGGTTTCCGCTAAAATCACGCTTCTTTGCGCCGGCCCAACGGCCGCGCGGCTCCCGCAGCGAGGTTCGATATCCGATGAAGATC
>JBDSBK010000104.1:0-14111 GCA_039921645.1 Dokdonella sp. | reverse complement strand
TACAGGGACTGATCGAAGGTCTGCATGCCGTCCTGCAGGCTGCGGTCCATCGCTTCCTTGACTTCATGCACCTGTCCGCGACGCAGCAAGTCGCGGATGTGGGGAGTATTGATCAGCACCTCGACAGCAGGCATGCG
Organism: Dokdonella sp.; assembly: GCA_039921645.1. GTDB lineage: Bacteria > Pseudomonadota > Gammaproteobacteria > Xanthomonadales > Rhodanobacteraceae > Dokdonella_A. Next base: position 13,974 of record JBDSBK010000104.1, on the reverse strand, counting down.
ACGGCCGTCCTTGCCCATGACGAGTCGCTGGCTGATGACCGCCTTCAGGTTCAGCGCGACGTTCATGAGGATGTTCTTGTGTGCGGCATCCGGGAAGAAGTTGAGGATGCGTTCGATCGTCTGGTCCGCGTTGTTGGAGTGCAAAGTGGCCAGGCACAAATGGCCGGTTTCGGAGAACGTGATCGCGGCTTCCATCGTCGTCGCATCGCGGATTTCGCCGATCAGGATCACGTCGGGTGCTTCGCGCATCGCGTTCTTCAGGGCTTCGTGGAAACTGTGCGTATCCAGGCCCACTTCGCGCTGGTTAACCACGGACTTCTTGTGCCGATAGAGATATTCGATCGGATCCTCGATGGTCAGGATATGTCCCGAGGTGTTCGCGTTGCGATGGTCGATCATCGACGCCAGCGTGGTTGACTTGCCCGAACCGGTGGCGCCGACCAGCAACACCAGGCCGCGTGGCTCCATGATGATGCTCTTGAACAACGGCGGCAGCTTGAGCTGCTCGATCGTCGGGATCTCGCTCTTGATCGCGCGGATCACCATGCCGACTTCGCCGCGCTGTTTGAACACGTTGATGCGGAAACGTCCGGCGTCCTTCACCGCGATCGCCATGTTGAGCTCGAGATTCTTCTCAAATGCGGGAACCTGGCCCTCATCCATGAGCGAGTAGGCGATCTTCTTGACCATGCCGTTGGGCATGCCGGTGTTGCCGAGCGGGTAAAGCTTGCCCTCGACCTTGATGTTCACGGGCGCGCCGGTGGTCAGGAACATGTCCGACGCACCTTTCTCGGTCATCAATTTCAGGAAGTAGCCGATGTCCATCGGTTTTTCTCGATTGGCTTGCGGTTGAGAGGATACGCGCGAGCGGGTGGCGACTTGCAGTCGTCATTGCCAAATCGGTCGCCACGTTCACACAATACAGCGGTTCCCGATTTTCACACGAACGAACGCGAAAGTTATGACAGCAAGTCACAAGAAAATCCATGCGCTGGTCGCGGTTGCGTCGATCGCGCTTATGCAGGGGTGTACGCCGACGCGTCCCCCTGCTGATGAACTCGACGCGGCGTCGCGGGCGCTTGGCAATGCAAAGGCGGCCGACGCGGCGGCTTTCGCACCGATCGACTATCGTGCGGCGGAGCAGCATTTCGATCAGGCCAGGGCCGCTGAGGGTCGTGAGGACTACGACGAATCGGCTCAATTCGCGCGCGAATCCACAGCCGACAGTGAACTGGCCATCGCCAAGGCGCGGCTGGCAAAAGCGCACGCGGCAGTCGATCAACTCCGGCAGGACAATGCCACGCTCGATCGCGACCTGAGCGAACACGCGACGCCGGAGGCGCAGCCATGAGTCGACTGAAGTCGGGCATACGCCCACTTGCGGCAGTTCTGGCGCTGTTTTGCGCACTCAGCGCAGCCAACGTTTCCGCACGTGATGAAAACTACGAGCGGCTTGCCGAACAATTCGATCGATTGGCCGCCGACCCAGCACTTGCCCAACATGCGCCAGTGCAGTTCGAACGTGCACGCGCGGCGTTGGCGGATCTCAAGGACGCCAAGCGCAGCCAGCGGGAGGAGCGCGCGTACGTCGCCGAACGCCGCATCGAGATCGTGCGCAACATTGCGCAGGCCGAAGCACTCGAAGAGCAGCGCGAGAGCCTGCAGCGCGAAAACGACCGGCTGCAATTGGCGCAGGCGCGTCGCGACGCCGCGCAAGCGCGCGCCGAACTCGAACGCCAGCGTCTGCAATCGCAGATTCGCGCGGAAGAAGCAGAGCGCGCTCGCCAGGATGCAGATGCCGCGCGTGCGGAAGGCGAGCAGGCGACGCACGCAGCTGAAGCAGCGCGGGCAGAGGCCGACCAAGCGAAACGCATGGCTGACGCACAAGCGAAGGCGACGGCTCTTGCGAAGAAGGAAGCGGAGCTCACGGCGGCAGTCAATGGCGATGCTGGAAAAGCGAAACAGGACGCGAAGTCCAAAGCGCCCAAGAAATCGACACCGCCGAAGAAATAGTGTGGCTCCTCGTACCATCGCTCAAGCGCATTGCAGCGATGGTCACTCGGTGCCAATCGACTGCCCGGGTGCATAGCGTCCTGCTCGATACGATGGAGCGTCATCGCTGATTGTGTTGAGCATGCCGGGCTGTCCAGAACGCCGCGTCAGGCAACCTTGTGGGATGTTGCCGGCAGCCACCTGATCGGCGTCGTCGATAGAGTTCAATTTATTGTTTTTGAACAATAAATTTACAAAATTTGCTGCTCGATCCAAAGCCAGAAAACGGTGCATTTCGTGTTGCGAAGTGGGGAATCTAGGAGTAGCGTCTATCTCCCAAGTGGCCCGGTGTTCTTCGGAACCCACTTGGGCCCAAAGCCTAGCCCATGACAGCAGAGATCACGACAGAGCACGGCATCGCCCCGGTTCTCCCGGGGCTGGGTGGCTTGTGCGGATGTTTCCTGGCAGTGGCGTCCGCATTGCCGCTCGTGCGCTTTTTCGCTGCTCCTGCATTTCCGATCGTGGTCCGGGCGGCTCTGTCGAAGAGCCAGTCGCGTCATCTCGTTGTAACTCGTCCCGCAACGCAGTGGCGCGGCCGCACAGCCGCGTCACTGCGTCCGCGGTCATTGCAATAGAGGAGGTCAGCCGATGTTTGAACAGAATCAGGCAGAAGTGGAAGCGTTAATGCAGAAGGATGCGGAATTCCGCAGCCTGTATTACCGCCACAAGGAACTCGACAACAAGGTACGCGACGCCGAACTTGGCGTATTGCCGATGGACGAAATCACTTTGCGTACCATGAAGTTCGAAAAGCTGTACACGAAGGACAAGCTCACCCATATGTGGGCAAGCACACACCCGGTTTCGCACTGATCCAGGTACGCGCCCACGTATCTGAACCGCAAACGGCAGGCTGAGTCCTGCCGTTTGGAACTTCGCCAACGGCAGTTCGCGCCCGCGAACAGTGCTTCGCAAGGTTTTCGCCACTCAGTCCGAGAACGCGTTTCGTCGGTGCGTTCGCGCCGATGGGTTTACTGCTCGGTTATCATCCGCAGGCATCTCCGCAGGAGATGATCCCGATTGCGTCCGACCCCGTTTAGGGCAGTCGACGCCACCACGAGCGGAGCCTGCATGACGATCAACAACAGCGTCCTCGAGCTGATCGGCCGCACGCCGATGGTCAAGGCGCAGCGCCTTGATGTCGGCGTCTGCGAACTGTTCATGAAGCTCGAGAGCGCCAACCCGGGCGGATCGATCAAGGATCGCATCGGCTTATCGATGATCGAGGGCGCCGAGAAGGCTGGCACGCTCAAGCCCGGCGCGACGTTGGTCGAAGGAACGGCCGGAAATACCGGTCTCGGCCTCGCTCTGGTCGCGCAGCAAAAGGGATACCGTCTCATCCTCGTCGTCCCGGACAAAATGAGCCGCGAGAAAATCTTCAACCTCAAGGCGATGGGCGCCGAAGTGGTTCTGACTCGTTCGGACGTGGCCAAGGGCCACCCGGAGTACTACCAGGATCTGGCTGAGCGCATCGCGCGCGAGACCCCGGGAGCGTATTTCATCAATCAGTTCGGCAATCCGGACAACCCGCTTGCGCACGAACAGACCACGGGTCCGGAAATCTTCGAGCAGCTCGACGGCAAAGTCGATGCGATCGTGTTCGGCTGTGGTTCCTCCGGCACGATGACCGGGCTTTCGCGTTACTTCGCACGTGTGTCGCCGAATACCGAATTCATCCTTGCCGATCCAGTCGGCTCGATCCTCGCGCAATACATCAATGAAGGCACGTTGTCGACAAAGTCGGCGAGCTGGATGGTCGAAGGCATTGGCGAAGACTTCCTGCCGAGCATCAGCGACTTCTCGCGCGTGAAGAAGGCCTATGCCATCAGCGACAAGGAAAGCTTTCTGACCGCGCGCGAACTGCTGGCAAAGGAAGGCGTATTCGGTGGTTCGTCCACCGGAACCTTGCTCGCCGCGGCGCTGAAGTACTGCCGTGAACAGACCACGCCAAAGCGCGTCGTCGTGTTCGTTTGCGACACCGGCAACAAGTACCTGTCGAAGATGTACAACGACTACTGGATGCTCGACAACGGGTTCCTGGACCGCCAGCCAACGGGCGATCTGCGCGACCTGATCCTGCGTCCGTATGCGCACCGCGACACCGTGGTGGTCGGGCCCAACGAGTTGCTCGTCACCGCGTACAACCGCATGAAGCTGTACGACGTTTCGCAACTGCCAGTGATGGATGGTGATGCGATTGTCGGCATCCTCGACGAATCGGACCTGCTGCTGCACGTGTATACCGACGAAAGCAAGTTCCGAGATCTGGTATCGACGGCGATGGCGACCAAGCTGCAGGTGCTGGACGTCAAATCGCCGATCGAAGCGCTGATGCCGGTGTTCGATGCGGGACATGTTGCGATCGTAGTGGATGGGGCCAAGTTCCTCGGCTTGATCACGCGAATCGATCTGTTGAACTACTTGCGCCGGCGCGCAGGCTGAATTACCAACATCATGTGCGACTAAGTGCAGTGTCAACTGCGAGAGGAGGCAATTTGGCTTTCTTGCCAGCCAATCGAGCTGATGTAGTCCACGCCTATCGCCTGCTTCTGGGGCGTGACGCGGACGCCGGCGGTCTCGATCAACACAATGAACTGATTCGTGACGGTAGTGTCAGCACAACTGACCTTGCCCATCTGTTTTTCAATTCACCTGAGTTCATTTCGCGAACCGGTCGAATCGCTGGAGCGGCCGCAACGAAAGGACCGCCGGAGGATTTGTCGCGTCTCACCTGCGAGCCTTGTACGCGTCGCCGCATAGATTCACCGAATTTCCGCTATTGGGCTTCGCGCATGGGCTTGAAGCCCGGCGGCCTGCATCGGAAGGCTTGGGAATGGTGTTTCATAGCTCAAGCCTTGCGCGAGCGCGGCCTCCTTGAACGTGGGTTCCGTGGGCTGGGTTTTGCGGTCGGAGAAGAGCCGCTGACATCGCTATTCGCCGGAATGGGCTGCGAAATACTCGCGACCGACTTAGATTTTGACCGCGCAAACAATGAGGGATGGGTCGAGGGCAAACAGCATGCATCCGGAGTAGAGCAGATCAATTCGCGCGGGCTGTGCTCGCCCGAACTTTTCGCCGCGAACGTGCGCTTCTGCAATGTGGACATGCGCGAGATTCCCGAAAGTTTGAACGGATTCGATTTCCTCTGGTCATCGTGCGCACTGGAACATCTGGGCAGTCTGCGGCACGGCATCGACTTCGTATTGAATGCGATGAAATGCTTGCGCCCAGGAGGTATTGCGGTGCACACGACGGAACTGAACGTTGAATCCGATACCAGCACGCTTGAAACCGGGCATGACGTCATCTATCGGAAGCGCGACCTTCTTGGCCTCGCCGACGAATTGCGCGCACAAGGAGATGTTGCAGCGCCCTTCGATTTCGATATGGGCGACTCGGATGCCGATCGTCATGTCGACGAGCCGCCGTATACCGGTAGATTTCACCTGAAACTGCGCATAGGCGGCTTTGCTTCGACCTCATACGCAATCTTGGTTTCACGAAATGCACAATGAGTCGCTGGGATCCTTGCTGAATTCGTCGGGTGCGCGTATGTGGAATCGATCGACGGATTGGCGCGTCGGAAATTTGCGCATGGATACGCTCCAGTCGGTGTCCAAGCGCGTTCGGCGCACAACTGCGTGTCCCGGGTCGAACTTCGAGGAGGCGGCTGCTCCATGCTGAAGGCTATGTTATCGAGATTCTCGCGTAAACCCAGTGCTGCGGAGTTCGTGGAGACGCTGACATTAGCCAGTCTTTCGCCGGAGGCATTTGTACGGTTGGCCTATCTCGTGGTGCTCGGGCGCCAGATCGACCCTCTCGGGCTTGCTTCGTGGCGCGCTGCCATTTCGCGGAACATGTTCGGTCACAGCGATGTTGTGGATCAGATCCTTAGGTCGGAGGAATATCAGCGTCAGTTCGGCATCCACGTAAATCAGCGGTTGCACGCCTCGCGCCTGGAGTGGATAAAGACGCTTCCAAAAATGGATCGCCTCCTCGACATTGGGGGAAGCAGCCCTTCACGCGCCGAAGGCGCATTGATCGAATTTGGCTATCCGCACCGGCCGAGCTTGCTGGACATTCTCGATCTGCCTCCCGAGTGTCAGAATTGGGGAACGCCATCCTTCAATCAGGCAGTGCCGAGCGAGTTTGACTGGGGTACGGTGAGCTATTTTCACGGGTGCGCTGAAGACATCGCGAAAGTACAACCGTTGCAAGATCGCATGTACGACGGCGTTTTTCTCGGACAGGCGGTGGAGCACATCTACCCCGAAGCGTTGCCCGGTATCCTAGAGTGGGTTCGCGCGCATTTGGCACCGAGTGGTCGCCTGATCATGGATACGCCCAACCGATTGTTGACGAAGATCCAGTGTCCGACCTGGTTCATTCATCCTGACCACAAGCTCGAGTATGCACCCGCCCAGCTCGAGGCCGTTCTCGTCGACAACGGGTTCTTCGTGACGAAGCGTGTGGGGATCACACACTTGCCGACCATTGCGAAAACAGGTGTCTATGACGCGCGCGAATTCCATCACGCGCCACTGCTTCACGATGACGTCGACGCGTGTTATCTGTTCGCTCTCGAAGCGATGCGCGACGAGATGTGGAATCCCGTGGAACGCAGCTCATGAGCCCCAAAGGGCATGTCCGTGCGTTGGCCCGCATTCTGGTGAACGCCGGGTTGAAGGAGGCATTGTCGCGTTTTCTTTCTAACCTGATATTGATCCCTAAGATATGCGCCCGGCATTTGATCTCCCGATCTAACCGATTGCGGGCCAGCGACTGATCGATGCAATAGATGTCCCGCAATCTTCAATGAAGAATCTGCCTGATCCGCAAGGAAACATGAAAAATCTCCTGAAACGATTGACTCAACATACAGCTCAGGCGTCGGTGAACGGGAGTTCGCTGGTCACCGAAGAAGCCGTTCGGTGGGCATATCGCCTGTTCCTCGACCGCGAGCCGGAGAACGCGGCGGCGGTCGCGGAAAAACTGCGATATACCGACTTCGCGGCGATGCGTCACGATTTTTTTACCAGTCCGGAATGCGCGGCAAAACTTCCTCTGGCGGCGCGCAACGCGTCGTTGCGCGGCGACGAGCCGCCACGGACCATCGAATGCGATGGACCACCAGAGCAGCTCGCGCGCTTGTTCGCGCACGTCAATGCATCGTGGCAGCAACTCGGCGAAACCGATCCCTACTATTCCGTATTGACCAATCCGAAGTATCTTGGCTTGCCTTCCGGGGAGATCATCGACACGTTCTTTCGCAGCGGTCACGATGAAGTCAGACGCTTTCTTCTCACGCTCGAACGGAACGGACTTGCCATCGATCAAGGTGCGACATGCCTCGAATACGGCTGCGGCCTTGGTCGCGTGACGCAGGCGCTCGCCCCGCACTTCAGCCGCACGCTTGCGGTCGACATTTCATCCGCGCATCTTGCTCTGGCGGAGCGACACGCGCGCGAAGCTGAAGCAGGCAATATCGAATGGAGGCATCTCGAGTCGGTCGCAGCGCTGGATGATTTGCCCGCAGTCGATGTCGTCTATTCGATCATTGTCTTGCAGCACAACCCGCCTCCCGTCATCGACCGCATCATCGCCGCCTTCGCGCGCATCCTGAAGCCCGGCGGCCTTGCCTATTTCCAGGTGCCGACCTATCGCAGCGACTACGAGTTCCGTCTCGCCGAGTACCTGCGCGATCAGGTCGGCAGGAATGGCATGGAGATGCATGCGTTTCCGCAGGCCCGCGTTTTCCAGCGGTTTGCGGAAAACAATGCGACGCCGGTATCGGTGGTCGAGGATGGCTATACCGGTTGGCGACCGGGCGAGCGCTCCAATACGTTCATTTTCAAACGCGCGTAGGCGATCAATCACCCCATGCCTGGTGCCGCGATGCACTTTCCGACTGGCGGATCGAGCGCGCACGAGGACGCAGACTTCAAGGATCAGGCAATGAGCAAGAAACAACAAACCCATGGGCTCGGCACTCGCGCCATCCACGCCGGCCAGAGCCCGGATCCGTCGACTGGCGCGATCATGGTCCCCATCTACGCGACGTCGACCTACGTGCAGCAGAGTCCGGGCGTGCACAAGGGATACGAGTATTCGCGCACGCAGAATCCAACACGCATGGCTTACGAGCGTTGTGTGGCCGATCTCGAAGGCGGTCGACAGGGGTATGCGTTCGCGTCCGGTCTTGCAGCGGCCGGCACGGTGCTGGAACTGCTCGATACCGGCAGCCACGTCATCGCGATGGACGATCTCTATGGCGGCAGCTACAGGTTGTTCGAGCGCGTGCGCAAGCGCAGTGCGGGGCTCGACTTCAGTTTCATCGATCTCAACGACATGGCTGCCTTGAAGGCCGCGCTGAAACCGAACACACGGATGATCTGGGCCGAAACGCCCACCAATCCCATGCTGAAGCTGGTTGACCTCGCCAAGATCGGTGCGTTCGCGCAGAAGCACGGCCTGATATTCGTCGTCGACAACACGTTCTGCTCACCGATGCTTCAGCGGCCTGTCGAATACGGCGCCGACATCGTCGTGCACTCGGCGACCAAGTATTTGAACGGACACTCCGACATGGTCGGGGGTATCGCCGTCGTCGGCGGAAGCGCCCATCTCGCCGAGGAGATGGCGTTCCTGCACAACTCGATCGGTTCGGTGGCTGGTCCGTTCGACTCCTTCCTCGCGATGCGCGGCCTCAAAACGCTGCATCTGCGCATGCGCGCACACTGCGAAGGTGCGCTCGCGCTTGCGAGCTGGCTGGAAAAGCATCCGGCGATCGAGCGGGTGATCTATCCGGGCCTGAAGTCGCACCCGCAACATGCGCTTGCGAAAAAGCAGATGGATGGATTCGGCGGCATCGTATCGGTCGAGGTCAAAGGCGGACTGCGCAAGGCACGAAAGGTGCTCGAACGCTGCCATCTGTTTGCGCTTGCCGAATCGTTGGGAGGCGTCGAGAGCTTGATCGAACATCCGGCGATCATGACGCATGCTTCGATCCCGCCCGCGAATCGAAAACGCCTTGGCATCAGCGACGGACTGATTCGGTTGTCGGTCGGAGTGGAAGATATCCGTGATCTGCGCGCGGAGCTGGAATCCGCGCTTTCCTGACATCGGAATCTCGATTGGCAACACGTCACCGATCGCATCAGTCGGTGACGTGGACGACGATATCGACACCCGTTTCGAACCAGGCGACGAACTCCTGCACGATGCCGACATGCACGCGATACGTCCCGGCTTCGGTGAATGGACCAACTTCAATAGGCACGACCGTACTCTCGCCCGGAGCCAGCGCGATCGGGAGCGTTTGGCGGACGTTGCGCGGCGTTGCGGCATCGCGGTTGATCGTCGCGCCAAGAAGCACCGGGCGCACGCGTCCGTCCTGCGCATGCGCTGGCCATGCGTGGGCGCCGCGGTTGGTGATACGGACATCCCAATGCAGCGCAGCGTCGACGCGCATCGTCAGTTGATCGGTACTCACCCCATCGATCGCAATTGTGGCCCGGCGATCCTCGAGCGGAAGCGGTGCTATCGAATTCGGATTCCACAATGGGTGCACGCGTGCGAATGCTTCGAGCGACTCGCTCGATTCGACATACAACGTGATCGCTTGATGGTCGATCGGGGAGGTGCGTTCCGTGGTGACTGCCTGCATGCCTTCAGGCGGTTTTTCGTTCGACGGAAGTATCATCCCGCGCGTGCAAGGCGCCTGACGCGCCGGACTCAGCGCAAGCTCGTCCAGTAGCCGCCAGCTGAGATCGATGTGGTTCCAGTCGTCGAGGCCACCGCCCAGCCCGGTACACAACGGCGTTCCCGTTGCCGATCGGAACGAACGTGCAGAATCGACCACTGGCCGCTCGCTGCCGTAGACACGGCTATACAGCAGCGTCAGCGATTGCCAGATGAAACCAGCGAGCAGCAGATTGCACAAGACGAATGCGACAGTTGCGCCGCGCGCCGAGCATCTTGCGAGCGTGTGGAGCCCGACGGCGACCACCACGAAGCAGGCGCCAATCACTTGCCATGCCCTGGCTGGACCGTCATACAAGCTGGCGAGATAAAGCTCGACGGCATTGAGGTAGTTCCACGTGCCGGTGATTTCGGCAGGCAGGCTCCTGAATGCAGCGATCATGATGCCAATACCCAGCATTCCCGCTGCGATGGCCCAGATCGCGTCGCTTCTGCGCTCGGCGCGCGACGCCAACTGCAGGCGGATCGCTGCTACGGCGATCATCGGTATCAGCGGTGGCAGCGCGTAGCGACCGTAAGAAAGCATATCCGCGCGCGTGGCCGGAACGAAAAACGCGGCCGTGACAACGAAGGCCGCGATCAGGGAAAGCGCATTTGCGACCAGCAATGCGGCGCGTGAAGACGTTTGCCAGCGCCGAGCGCGCAACGTTTCGAGCGTTTCCCGGGCAGCGAGGCGCAGGGCGAGCACGAGCAAGCCAAGCGTTCCGACGATTGCCTCGGTCGTTGCGCCGATCAGGTTGAGACCCATCCACTTCCACGTGGAGACAAGCGTGAGGCGTGTGAAGATTGAACCGACGTTGTAATCCATAGCCGCCGGTTTGAGGGCAAGCCGCTCCAGCGGTGCATGCAGAGCAGCGACGGCGAGGGTCGCCATCCAAGCGACTGCCATCGGTGCACGGAGCGAGCGATGGCCCCGCGCATGCCAAGTCAGCACTAGCAGCACGGGCGCAGCCATCATCGCGCCACGCGGATGCGCCAGGTACAGGCCACCCGCCAGGAATCCGAGCGTTGCGCCCAGGGTTGCTCGCGGCCGTTGCACGAGATCACTGGCCGTCGCGAGCAACCATGCGAACGCCGCTACCATAACGCTCTCGGACATCGCGTATTGACTGAGCATCAGCAACGGCGCGTAGCAGGTAGCAGCGGCGGCCGCGATGACATGTTTGCCGCCTTCGATTGAAGGCCACAGCGTCCTTGTCAGGCGATACAGCGCAAACGGCACCGAAGCAATCAGAAGTGCGTTGATGATCAACGCGAAATGAAAGACCTGATCCGGATTTCGGGCGAAAAGAAAAGCGGGCGCGACGAGCAGGCTGTAGCCGGAGTAGTAGCCGATGACAGGATTGATTTCGAGCCGGCCAGCGATCGCGGCGGCGCTGAGGAGATAGGATCCTTCGTCAACTTCTACCTGCGGCCCGAGCAGACACACGCTGGCAACTATCATCAACAAACCGAGTGCGGCTGCGAACCAGCGCAAAGTGGCGCGGGCACGCGAATCAGAAATTGCTGCAAGATCGTTCATGCGTTGTGATGCGTCAGGAAAACAGTCGGGTCGACTGCGAAAGTATGCCAGTGCCTGAGAGTTGCCGGGTGCTTGCAGGCGCGAGGGGTTCGCGAATTGTCCGTCCGGCAGCCGCGCGCCGACTCAATCACTTGCGGCGCCCGTTCGACTCGGCGGCGCAACTCTGCGTCGCACATTCACACGTCGCCGGGATTGAGCGTCGTGCCGGGGCCTCGATAGACGATCACGCCATCACGCCCGGTCACCAGCGCAGGGTCTTCGTGATACCAGACGGGGGTCCGCGCGAAAAGAACGCGGAACGGTATTTCTCGCCATTGGAGTCGTTCCAGAAATATGTTGGCATCGAGGGAAATGCCGCGTTACAGGCGAGTTCGGCCTCGTCGCGCACAGGTCTGCCATCCTCGTCATACAAGGGCGTGTGACGCCTAATCTTGTCGATGCCGGTCCTTTTTTCAGGCACGAGCCGCATGAAGCGGCCTGCATTCGCGCGTTCAATCCTTCCGGACCCGGCTCCGCATCGGTTTGTTCAAGCGCGGCCCAAGGGTCGTTGACATGTCGTGTTGCACGCTCGTTAAACCCATCGATCGCCATGGCCATGCGGCCGCTGCGCGTGGCAGTCGAACGCAATTGCCGGCGTTCGCGCAATGCTGCCGTGCGGATCGATTAGCCGATCAGCAGATCCTTTTCCTTCTTGCCAGCCGACAGAGCTGCGCGGAACCAGTTGGGTCGCTTGCCGCGACCGCTCCAGGTCTGGGTCGTGTCCGCCGGATTGCGGTACTTCGGCTTGACCTTGCTGCGCGCCTTGCCGCGCGTGCCGGCGCGACCCAGCACTTCATCGAGTCCGAAACCCTCGGCCTTGACCAGCGCGTTGATTTTTTCGCGCAACTTGGCAGCCTTTTCCTTGACCAGCTCTCCCTGTCGCGCGGTTGCGCGCGCAATCAGGTCGGAAAGTTGATTGTGATTCAGGGACTTCAGATCGATTGCCATGCTTTGTAAACCTCTGCGCTATCGGAATGCGGCAATTCGGCATCGGATCTACGCCGAATTTATTTAATCAATCATTGAGCCGTCGAATCCTAGCAGTTGCGCAATCCGCATGCATGTGTGCAATGGAACACCTGCGGTATGCGTCACAATATCCAGGGAAAAATGCGTTTCATTGGCGGACGCATTCGTTCGAATTAACCGGTCTCGTGTTCGCAAATAATACAAATATCGGCTGGATCCATTATGCAAAGCGCTCAAGAAGCGTATTGCGATCGAGGGACTCGTTTTCCGATTCATTGCGCCGACGATACTCAAATGTGCCAGCTGCGAGGCCACGCTCGCTGACCACGATGCGATGCGGAATACCGATCAATTCCATGTCTGCGAACATGGGGCCCGGTCGCAGTCCTCGATCATCGAGCACGACTTCGACGCCGCGCGCAGACAGTTCGTCGTAGAGCTTTTCGGCTTCCTCACGCACCTGCGCGTTCTGCGCCGCATTGATCGGACAGATCGCGACGCGCCACGGCGCCATGGGCTCGGGCCACACGATGCCTGCCGTGTCATGGTTCTGCTCGATCGCCGCGGCGACGATACGGCTGACGCCGATGCCGTAGCAGCCCATCTGCATCACCTGTGCCTTGCCGGTATCGTCGAGCACGGTCGCGCCCATGGCTTCGGCGTACTTCTGCCCGAGCTGGAACACGTGACCGACCTCGATGCCGCGCGCAATCGCCAGGGTGCCGCTGCCATCGGGGGAAAGGTCGCCCGCGACGACCTTGCGGATGTCCGCGATGCGGCTCACGCGTGCATCGCGCTGCCAATTTGCGCCGCGATAGTGCGTCCCGTCCTGGTTGCCGCCGCAAACGAAGTCCGCGAGCACCGCAGCACTGCAATCGACGATGACCGGTATCGATTCGGGCAATCCCGCCGGGCCGATGAAACCCGGTTTGGTGCCGATCGCGCGGACGATGTCGGCTTCGTCGGCGAGTACCGATTCACCCGGCAATTCGGCGAGCTTGGCGGCCTTGACCTCGTTGATCTCGTGGTCGCCACGCACGCACAGGGCGACGAGGCCTTCGCGGCCGCGCACGAGGATCGTCTTGATGCAATGTTCAGGCTTTACATCCAGGAACGCTGAAACCTCGTCGATGGTCTTCTGCGTCGGCGTGGCGACGCGTTCCAAGGCAGCCGATGCTGCCACTCGCGCGGTGGCAGGCGCCATCGCTTCGGCCATTTCGACATTCGCTGCGTAGTCCGAGCCGTTCGAGAACGCGATCGCATCTTCGCCCGAATCCGCCAATACCTGGAATTCGTGACTGGCATTGCCGCCAATGGCCCCGGTATCGGCCTGGACTGCCCGGAAGTCGAGTTTCAGACGCGTGAAAATGCGCGCATAGGTGTCATACATTTTCTGGTATTCGCGCGCCAGGCACTCCTGGCTCAGGTGAAACGAATACGCGTCCTTCATGAGGAATTCGCGAGCACGCATCACACCGAAACGTGGGCGGATCTCGTCGCGGAATTTGGTCTGGATCTGATAGAAATTGACCGGGAGCTGCTTGTAGCTATTGAGCTCATTGCGCGCGAAATCGGTAATGACTTCCTCGTGCGTCGGGCCGTAGCAATAAGCCGCTTCCTTGCGATCCTTG
>JBDSBK010000103.1:0-8623 GCA_039921645.1 Dokdonella sp. | reverse complement strand
GCTGTCGGAGCGTATATCGGCCACGCCAAGGGACGCTGGGTGTCAGGCATGGTCTGGGGCCTGGCGCTTGGCCCGATCGGCTGGCTGATCGTCGCGTTGTCCCGGGCGAGCCCACCGAAATGCCCCGCATGCGGACTGACGAATGCGGGCGACGCGAAGTTCTGTGGCCATTGCGGCGTCAACCTCAAGCTCGCTGCATTGCGCGCCGATCGTGCATCGCCCGGTCACAACGATGGCCCTCGCGGCGGCTGAACGACAACGTGCCCATGCGTGGATGCGCTTGATCGTGAACGACCCGCCCCAATTCTCCGAACACGCCAGTGTCTCGCACGCGTTAAGATGCCGCACAACGAACCTCTGAAAAACTCCATGTCGCACGCCGCCCATCGCCATCACGACCATCCCCACGACGCGCCCGCGTTCGTCGGCGCGGTTGCGAGCGCGTGCGAGCTGCGTGGATTGCGCCTGACCCCGTTGCGTCTGCGCGTGCTGGAATTGATTGCTGCCGAGTCGAAGCCGGTGAAGGCCTACGATCTCCTCGATCGACTCAAGGACGAACACAGCGGCGCAGCGCCGCCGACGATCTATCGCGCCCTCGACTTCCTGCTCGAACATCGGTTCATCCACAAGCTCGAATCGATCAATGCGTTCGTCGGCTGCCATCACCCGAACGAGGCGCACCAGGTTCCATTCCTGATTTGCGACGAATGCGCAAACGCAGTCGAGGTATGCGACGAGCGCGTCTCAAGGCTGCTCAACGAACAGGCGAAGGAGCGCGGGTTTCGTCCGCGTGCGCAAACGCTCGAAGTGCACGGCGTCTGCGCGAGCTGTCGCGAAGCATCGCCGGAGAGTACGGGCGACGCCAACGCTTCGAGCTGAAAAAACCAAGTGAATCGGCGGAAATGCTGCGCGACCGGGTGCTGCGACGTGCCCGTGACGAGTGTGTTCGATCCCGTTGCCCGGTCTGCCGGCGGCGTTGTTGCCGTGTGACGCTAGCGTGCGACAACGTCGAGCCGGCGTTCACTCGCCGGGTCGAACGCGTGCATGCGTTGCGGCTGGAAAGAAAGCCTGATCTCTGCACCGATCGCCGGAATCGCTTGTGGCGGCACGCGTGCGACGATGTCGTGCTCGCCAGCGCGCATGTTGAGAAATATCTCGTTGCCGACCGGTTCCGCGAGTTCGAGACGCGCATGCAGCGCGGGGCCGTCGTCGCGATCCGTCGATAGTTTCAGATCTTCGGGACGCAGGCCCACGATCAGTTCGGTGCCGACTTTCGCCGCGGTGGCCATCGAATCGCCCAAGGCAAGCTTCGCCGAACCCAGATCGAGCGAAAGGCCGTCGTCGTCAACGACACGGCCGCGGAAAAAATTCATTGACGGGCTGCCGAGAAAGCCTGCGACGAACAGGTTGGCCGGTCGTTCATACAGATTCATCGGCGTGTCGATCTGCTGTATCTCGCCATTGCGCATGACGACGATGCGATGGCCGAGCGTCATCGCCTCGATCTGATCATGGGTCACGTAGATCATGGTGGCGTCCAGATCGCGATGCAGCTTGGCGATTTCGACGCGTGTGGAGAGACGCAGCTTCGCATCGAGGTTGGAGAGCGGCTCGTCGAGCAGGAACACGGCGGGCTTGCGCACGAGTGCGCGACCGAGCGCGACGCGCTGGCGCTGGCCGCCCGACAGCTGTGCCGGCTTGAGCGGCAGCATGCGGGCCAGATCCAGCATCGCCGCGGCTTCGCCGACGCGTTGCTCGATTTCCTGTTTCGGCGTGCCGCGCAGCTTGAGGCCGAACGCGAGGTTCTCGGCGACGCTCATGTGCGGATACAGCGCGTAGTTCTGGAACACCATCGCGATGTCGCGATCGCGCGGCGTAACGTCGTTGACGACGCGATCGCCGATCGACAGCTGGCCCGCCGTTATCGTTTCCAATCCTGCAATCATGCGCAGCAAAGTGGATTTGCCACAGCCGGAAGGACCCACCAGGACGAGTAACTCGCCGTGCGCGACCTCGAAGCTCGCGTCGGCAACGCCGACATAGCCGTTTTCGTAGACCTTGCGCAGGTGATCGAGCCGTACCGTCGCCATCGGTGCTGTTCCGTATCGCCGCGGGCGTCGAATGGCCGGAGAACCATGCCTCCGCCTGCGCAACATGCGCATGGACGCTGGTCCGGATCGACGGCTGCACATCATGCGCCGCTTGAGCTATCCTGCAATGTAATCGTTTTCATTCCCGAATTTCCAGCAATACGAGCGCCAAGGACGAGTCGATGAGTGAGGGTTTCGAGTTTCCGAAGCAGTTTCTCTGGGGTAGTGCGACCTCGGCTTACCAGATCGAAGGCTCGCCGCTCGCCGATGGCGCCGGCCCGAGCATCTGGCACCGCTTCGTGCGCACCCCGGGAATGGTCCGCGACGGCGACACCGGCGACATCGCCTGCGATCACTATCGGCGCTACAAGGACGACGTCAAGTTGATGCGCGATCTGGGCCTCAAGGCCTATCGCTTCAGCGTCGCCTGGGCGCGCGTGATGCCCGAGGGCAAGGGACGCGTGAACCATGGCGGTCTCGACTTCTACGAACGCCTCGTCGATACCCTGCTCGAAAATGGCATCGAACCCCTGCTGACGCTGTATCACTGGGACCTGCCTGCAGCGCTGGACGACCGTGGTGGCTGGCTCAACCCCGACGTCGCACACTGGTTTGCCGACTATGCCAGCGTGATGTATCGCAAGCTCGACGGCCGCGTGAAGAAGTGGGCGACGCTCAACGAACCCTGGGTCGTGACCGACGGCGGTTACCTGCATGGCGCGCTCGCACCCGGACACCGCAACCGATTCGAGGCACCGATCGCGACGCATCACCTGCTGCGCTCGCATGGCGCCGCGGTGCAGGCGTATCGCGCCGAAGGCAAACACGAGATCGGCATCGTGGTGAACCTCGAACCCAAGTACGCGGCCACGGACAGCGCCGAGGACCAGGCAGCGGTCATGCGCGCCGACGCGTACATGAATCGCCAGTACCTCGATCCGGTGTTTCGCGGCCACTACCCCGAAGAGCTCAAGGAAGTCTTCGGCGAAGCGTGGCCGGAATGGCCGGACGAGGACTACGCGCTCATCAAGCAGCCGATCGACTATCTCGGTTTCAACTACTACACGCGCAGCGTGACCAGGCACGACGAACAGTCGTGGCCGCTGAAGGCATCCGCCGTTCGCCAGCACGCGACCTACAGCGAGACGGGCTGGGAAGTGTTTCCGCAGGGTCTTACCGACACGCTGGTGTGGCTGCGCGACCGCTACGGCAATCCACCGGTCTACATCACCGAGAATGGCTCGGCGTTCTACGATCCGCCCGTCGCCGAAAACGATACGATCGATGATCCCCTGCGTGTCGATTATCTGCGCAAGCACCTGCGCGCGATCCACGACGCGATCGGCCAGGGTTGCGACGTACGTGGCTACATGGCGTGGTCGCTGCTCGACAATCTCGAATGGTCGCTGGGTTTTTCCAAGCGTTTCGGCATCGTGCACGTGGACTTCCAGACGCAGAAGCGTACGCCCAAGGCGAGCGCCCGGCTGTACTCGAAAGTTGTTGCAAGCAACGGGCGCGCACTCGCCGAATAGGCCCCGTCTTCGGTACCCTCGCGTTTCCGTAGAGAATCCGTCCGAGCGAGTTCGCGCGCGCTGCTGCTGCCTGCGGGCATCGTCCTCGCGCCAGCTGGAGGAAAACCTTGCACGACACGTTGCTGTTGTTCGGAGCCACTGGCGATCTCGCCGCACGGCAGCTGTTCCCGTCGCTGCTGCATTTGCTGCGCGATCGCCTGCTTCCGGATGAATTCCGCATCGTCGCGGTGGCGCGCCAGCCATTCGACAGCGAGGGATTCCGTTCCTGGCTCGGCGAGCATCTGCCCGCCGACGAGCGCAGCGAGGATGCGTTGCCCGAGCTGTTGCGGCGCATCGACTACGTGCCTGTCGATCTCGGCGATCCCGCGGCGATTGCGCCGGCGCTGGCCGGTATCGCGGGTCGTCGCTGCGTGAGCTACCTTGCGACACCGCCGTATCTGTTCGTGCCGATCGCGCAGGGACTCAAGCGCGCCGGTCTGCTCGAAGAGCCGTCTCGTCTTGTGCTCGAAAAGCCCATCGGCAGCGATCTGGAATCGGCGCGCGCGATCAACGCCGCGTTGAACGCCTGCCTCAGCGAAGATCGCATCTTCCGCATCGATCATTATCTGGGCAAGGCCGCGGTGCAGAACCTGCTCGCGCTGCGCTTCGGCAATACCTTGCTCGAAGCCGTATGGCATCACCGCTGGATCGAATCGGTCGACATCCTCGTGGCCGAAACCGCCGGCGTGGACGGTCGCGAAAGCTACTACGCGGACTACGGCGCGTTGCGCGACATGGTGCAGAACCACGTCATGCAGCTGCTCTGCCTGATCGCGATGGAGCCGCCGTCGTCGCTCGACGCCGACGTGCTGCGCGACGAAAAACTCAAGGTGTTGCGCGCGTTGCGTCCATTTCGCGCCGACAACGTGCAGGCGGATTCGGTGCGCGGTCGTTACGAAGCGGGTCTCGTCGATGGCGCACCCGTGCGCGGCTTTGCGCTGCAGTCGGTGCAGGGCCGCGAACCCGTCGAGACGTTCGTCGCATTGCGTGCATCGATCGACAACTGGCGCTGGGCGGGCGTGCCGTTCCGCCTGTGCACGGGCAAGCGGCTTGCCGAGCGCGTGACCCAGGTCGTCGTCACGTTTCGGCCGATCTCGCACTGGTTGTTCGAGAAGCCAAAGCGCGAGCGTGCCACGCCCAATCGCCTCGTCCTGCGTCTGCAACCGCAGGAAAACGTCGAACTGGAACTGATGAGCAGCCTCGCAGGTCCCGAATGGGGCGCGCTCGAACTGCAATCGTTGCCGCTCGATCTTTCGCTGCAGCCGACGACGAACCGACGCATCGCCTACGAACGCCTGCTGCTGGATGCGCTCAACGGCAACTCGACGTTGTTCGTGCGCAACGACGAAGTGGAAGCCGCATGGACGTGGGTTGACAGCATCATCGCCGCCTGGCGCGAAGCGGAAGCGCCGATCCTGCCGTACATGGCTGGATCCTGGGGCCCTGCTGCCGCAAGTTCGTTCCTGCCACAGGCGCCTTCGCGCATGGGTGGCTCGCAGCGCGATCGTCGAGGTCCGCAATGACGGCCGCATCCGGCACTGGCCACGTGTTGCTCGCCGATGTCGGCGGCACCAACGTGCGTTTCGCCCTGGCCGACACGGCATCGCGGCGACCGTTGATCGCTGAAAGCATCCGTCGATATCACGTTGCCGATTTCGCGACCTTCACGGATGCCGCGCTGGCGTACCTGACCGACAGCGGTGCGCATCCGCAGCGCGGCGTGTTCGGTTTCGCGGGTCAGGTTCGCGACGGTGAAGTGCAGGTCACGAATCACACGTGGAGCGTTTCGCGCGAGCACGTGCGTGTTCAACTCGGTCTCGATCAACTGCATATCGTCAACGACTTCGCTGCGATGAGCATGTGCGTACCCTTGCTCCTCGCCACCGATGTGCGCGTGATCGGCTCGCCATCGATGCCGGCGCCGGCCGCTGCAAAGACCGCTCGTTTCGCGGTGATCGGCCCCGGCACCGGGCTCGGCGTCGGCGCGCTGATGATGCAGGACGGTCGGCCGTCCGCGTTCGAGACGGAAGGCGGCCACACGAGTTTTGCGCCGCGCACCGAAGAAGACATCGAGATCCTGCGCCGCCTCGCTGCGCGTTTCGGTCGCGTTTCCAACGAGCGCCTGCTCTGCGGCAGCGGCTTGACGAATCTGCACGAGGCCCTCGGCGAAATCCACGGCATCGACGCGGGTACGTTGCCGCCCGAAGAAATCACGCGCCGTGCCGCGGCGAATACGGATCCGGCGTGTGTTCGCACGCTCGAAACGTTCTGCGAATTGCTTGGCGCGGTGGCCGGAGATTTCGTGCTGGCGTTCGGTGCCTGGGATGGCGTGTACCTTGCTGGCGGATTGGCACCGCTGATTCTCCCGTGGATCGGGCGCGGCGGATTCCGGCGACGGTTCGAGGACAAGGGCCGCTTCGAGGAAACCCTTGCGTGCGTCCCGACTGTGGCCATCCTGCATCCGGATGCGGGGCTTCTCGGCGCCGCCGCCTGTGCGGTCGCGGATGCCGCCGAGCGACCGCAGCACCGTGCACGTGCATCCACCGAGTCCGCGGCCATGTCCTCCAGCCAGGCCGCGCCGAGTCCCGCTTCGCAGCGCACGTCCATCGACGACCATGAGTAACCAACCCGACGAAGTATCCCTGCATCCCCGGTTGCGCGAAGTCATCGCGCGTATTCGTGAGCGCAGTGCAACGAGCCGCCGCGCCTATCTCGATCTCGTCGAGGCGTCGCGCGTGCGAGGCGTGAATCGATCGCATCTTTCCTGCGGCAATCTGGCACACGGCTTCGCGGCGTGCGGACCGGGCGACAAGGAAGCGTTGAAGTCGGGGTCGGCGCCGAACATCGGCATCGTGACTGCGTTCAACGACATGCTGTCCGCGCACCAGCCGTTCGAGACCTATCCGGCGCAGATCAAGGCAGCCGCGCGCGCAATCGGCGCAACGGCGCAAGTCGCGGGTGCGGTGCCTGCGATGTGCGATGGCGTGACCCAGGGCCGCATCGGCATGGAGCTTTCGCTGTTCTCGCGCGATGTCATTGCGCAGGCGACCGCGATTGCGCTGTGCCACGACATGTTCGACGCCGTGCTCTGCCTCGGCGTGTGCGACAAGATCGTGCCGGGCCTGCTGATCGGTGCGCTTGCGTTCGGTCACCTGCCGGTGCTGTTCGTTCCCGCGGGTCCGATGCCGAGCGGCGTGTCGAACAAGATCAAGGCCGAGGTGCGCGAGCGCTATGCCGCCGGCAACGCAACCCGCGCTGAACTGCTTGAAACCGAAGCGGCGTCGTATCACGCGCCCGGTACCTGCACGTTTTACGGCACCGCGAACTCGAACCAGATCCTGCTCGAGGCAATGGGCCTGCAATTGCCGGGTGCTTCCTTCGTGAATCCGGGAACGCCGTTGCGCGATGCGCTCACCGTCGCTGCAACGACGCGCGCGGCGGCGATCACCGCGCTCGGCGACGACTACCGGCCGATCGGGAAACTCGTCGACGAGCGTGCCATCGTCAACGCGATCGTGGCGCTTCTTGCGACTGGCGGCTCGACCAATCACACGATCCATTTCGTCGCCGTCGCTCGAGCGGCGGGCATCCTCGTGACGTGGGAAGATTTCGACGCGCTCGCCGACGTCGTGCCGTTGCTCGCACGCATCTACCCGAACGGCGACGCCGACGTGAATCACTTTCATGCAGCCGGCGGCACTGCGTTCCTTTTCCGCGAACTGCTCGATGCAGGTCTGCTATTCGCCCTCGATACGGTCGAGAGCGGCGGCATGCGCGCGTACACGCGCGAGCCACGCCTGATCGACACCGCGCTCGTGCAGGCCGATGCCGTTGCAAGCAGCCTCGATGAGGCGGTCGCACGACCTGCGTCGAATCCGTTCGAAGCGACTGGCGGTCTGCGGCTGGTGCGGGGATCGCTCGGCAACGCGCTCGCCAAAGTGTCGGCGGTCAAGCCGCAACATCGACGCGTGCAGGCGCCGGCCGTGGTCGTCGACGATCCCGCACAACTGCGCGCACGCCACAAGGCCGGCACCTTGCCGCGCGATTTCATCGCCGTGGTTCGCTACCAGGGACCGAAGGCGAATGGCATGCCCGAGCTGCACAGCCTGATGCCGCTGCTCGGCATGCTGCAGAATCAGGGCAGGGCGGTGGCATTGGTGACCGATGGGCGCCTGTCCGGCGCATCGGGAAAGGTGCCATCAGCAATACACGTGACGCCGGAAGCTGCGATCGGTGGACCGATCGCCTGCGTGCGCGACGGCGATACGATCACGCTTGATTGCGAACGCGGTACGTTGCAGGTCGATGTCGCCGAAGACGAATGGGCAGCGCGGACGCCTGCGTCGAATACGGCGCCTGCCGGTCAGGATCTCGGGCGTGCGTTGTTCGCGTTCTCGCGGGCCAACGTTGGCCCCGCGGACGAGGGTGCCTTGTCCATTTCATGCGGACCCTTGCTTTTCGCGAACGCGATGGACGGCCATCAGGATCCGACCGAAACCGAATACGACGTAGGTGTATTGCGCGCCTACGCACCTTTTGAAGCAAAGGACGCCTGATGACCCACGATGTCGTTCAACTGGAAGCCAGCCAGCAGGTCGCGATCGACCTGTTGCGTGCAACGCGCGTACTGCCCGTCGTCACGGTCGACACGGCCGAGCAGGGCGTCGCGATCGCGCGCGCGTTGCTCGCCGGTGGACTGACCGCGATCGAGGTCACGTTGCGAACGCCGGCGGCGCTCGACGCGATTGCGGCGATCAAGCGCGACGTACCGGGTATTGCACTCGGTGCCGGCACCGTGCTCAACCAGCGCCATATCGACGCCGCACGCAGCGCAGGCGCGACGTTCCTGGTCACGCCAGGAACGCCGGCCCCGCTCGCTGCCCATCTCGCTGCGTGCGGCCTTCCGGTCATTCCGGGTGCCGCCACGCCGAGCGAGTTGATCGCACTGACGTCGCTCGGCTT
>JBDSBK010000102.1:0-5722 GCA_039921645.1 Dokdonella sp. | reverse complement strand
AGAAGGCAGTGCGCAGAAGACTGCTTTTCACCGATTCCCGATGCGCGCTTCGCGATTCCCGGCTTCATGGCAACGCCGTTCCCGCAAAGCCGCTCAGTGCCGCCGACGGTTCATTCGACTCATCGAGAAAGACGCTGATGTCGATGCGCCGGATGTCCGCGTTCGGCGTCGGCTGCACGTCGCGTGTCCAGCGCCAGTCGCGACCGGCCAACTGCATGCGTCCGTCGCTGCGTCCGGTTGGCGGAAAGACTGTCGTCAATCGCGTTTCTGCGAGCACGTTCGCGCCGACCCAGCTGGCCAGCGTGCGTTCGCGCAACCCGTCGAAACTTTGCACTTGCACGCTCGCCGCACGCGTCAACGCGAGCAAGGCGATCGCGACGACTGCGAGCGCGATCAGCACTTCGACAAGCGTGAATCCGCGCGCGCACGGCCGTTGCATCACGGCGTCGCCTCGACGCGCGTGGATTTCACCGTGCCGTCGTCGGCGCCTTCGATGCGATAACGCGTTGGCGCATCGCCGAGCGCGAGCGTCACGTCGAACGGCGTCAATTCGCCCGACGAAAAACAGACCAGCTGCGGCGAGTCGCGTCCGGCGGTAGAAAGCTGAAGCGGCCGGCCCGCACGCGCCAGTTCGACGTGCAGGCCGCTGGGCCAACTGCGCGCGCGCAATTCGCCATCGCGATCGAACGCATGCCATTCGGCGCGATCGAGACGGCTGAACGCATAGCCGTCGGCAGCGATGCTGATACCGATCTCGCGTCCGCTCAATTCCGCCTGGTTGCACGCATGCGCGACCAGCGCCTGGAAGCGGTCGGAGGCATTCGAGAGTTCGCGTTCCGTACTGCCGCCGATGGAAATCACCAGGGCGGCGGCAAGCACGCCGATGATCACGACGACGACGAGCAGCTCGATCAGCGTGAATCCGCTGCTGAGCCGGGAATGGAGAATGGGGAATGGAGAATCGGCACGGCGGCAGTACAGCTTCCCGCCGATTCCCGATTCCCGACTCACGATTCCCGGCTCAGGGTTCCCAGTTGCCGACATCCGCTGCCTCGCCCTCGCCGCCAGCCTTGCCGTCGGCGCCGTAGCTGTAGACGTCGATGTCGCCGTGCTGACCCGGGCGCTGATAGAGGTAGGGCTTGCCCCACGGATCCTTCGCGACGCGCTCCAGGTAGGGACCTTTCCAGTTCGGCGCTTCCGGCTGACTCGCCGGCTTCGTCACCAGCGCGTCGAGGCCTTGCTCGTTGCTCGGATAGGCGAAATTGTCGAGCTTGTACAGGCTGAGCGCCGTCACGACGCCCTGGATGTCCTGCTTCGCTCGCGTCACGCGCGCTTCGCCAGGCCGTTCCATCACGCGCGGCACCACGATCGCGGCGAGGATGCCGAGGATCACGACGACGACGAGGATCTCGATCAGGGTGAAACCACGCGAATGCGTGCGGGATTGGAGGCGGCGCAGGTCGCGCGAAGATAGAAGCTGGATGCAATTCATGGCGAGGCTTGTGCGGATGCGGCGTTGACCCGGATCATAGCAGCCATGTCCGCCTCTCATTCCGACCGCCTCGTCACGCGCGATCTCGCCGTGGTCTGGCACCCGTGCACGCAGATGCACGATCACGAAACGCTGCCGATGCTGCCGATCGCGAGCGCCGAGGGCGCCTGGCTCACCGGCCACGACGGCCGCCGCTATCTCGATGCGGTCAGTTCCTGGTGGACCTGCCTGCTCGGCCATCGCCATCCACGCATCGTCGCGGCACTCAAGGACCAGCTCGACCGCCTCGACCACGTGATGCTCGGAGGCTTCACTCACGAACCTGCGATCGAACTGGCCGAGGAACTCGTGCGCATCGCGCCCAGAAAAATCCTCCCTCTTTCCGAGCAGCGGGCGGAGGTGCCCGGTGGGCGGAAGGGGGAGGCTCTGGATGCGAGGCATTCCGATGGCGAACAACTATTGAAGCGCGTCTTTTACGCGGACAACGGATCGAGCGCAGTCGAAGTCGCGCTGAAGCTGAGCTTCCACTACTGGCGCAACCTCGGTCGCGGCGAACGCACGCGCTTCATCGCGCTGACCGGCGGCTATCACGGCGAGACACTCGGCGCGTTGTCCGTGACCGATGTCGCGTTGTATCGCGAAACCTATGCGCCATTGCTGCTGGCACCGATTTTCGCGCCCTCGCCGGATGCATACGAACGCGAGCCCGGCGAAAGCGCCGCCGCGTGCGCCCAGCGCAGACTGACCGAGCTGCGCGCGATCCTCGAACGTGACGCCGGCGAAGTCTGCGCAATCATCATCGAGCCACTGGTGCAATGCGCCGGCGGCATGCGCATGCACGACGCGAGCTATCTCGGCGGCGTGCGCGCACTGTGCAACGAATTCGACATCCACCTGATCGCCGACGAGATCGCGGTCGGTTTCGGACGCACCGGCACGTTGTTCGCGTGCGAGCAGGGACACATCGCGCCGGATTTTCTGTGCCTGTCAAAAGGACTCACCGGTGGCACGCTGCCTCTATCCGCCGTGCTCACGACGCAACAGGTGTACGCGGCGTTCTATGCGGAATATTCGGCCGGCAAGGCCTTCCTGCATTCGCACAGCTACACGGGCAACCCGCTCGCGTGTCGCGCTGCACTCGCGACATTGTCGGTGCTGCGCGACGAACCGGTGCTCGAACGCAATCGCACACTCGCCGCGCACATGGCGGCGAAACTCGCGCCGCTCGTCGATCATCCGCACGTCGCCGACGTACGCCAGACCGGCATGATCGCCGCAATCGAACTGGTCCGCGACAAGGCGACGCGCGTGCCCTTCCCTGCCGCCGAACGCCGCGGCTTGCGCGTGTACCGGCATGGCCTCGAACGCGGCGCGGTGCTGCGTCCGCTCGGCAATGTCGTCTACTTCATGCCGCCGTACTGCATCACGCCCGAGGAAATCGACTTCATGGTCGACGTGGCTATCGAAGGGATTGCCGCAGCGACGAAGTGAATCGCGCGGCGGCACGCGCGCCGCGCATGCGAGCATCGCTGTTGAAAGGAAAGTTTCTGCGAGCGGGTTGAACGCTCGCAACCGAGGGGCAACTTTTCGGGCGGTGAATTTCAGCATCGAACGCTGTCAGCGTCTACGAACATGATACGACAGCCGCTGAATGGCCGTCCATCGCAGGGGCGGCTTTTCGCAACGCGCCTGCTAAGGTTTGCACGCTGGAAATCCAGCGCTTTCGAACCTGACGGAGATGCCCGTTGAATCCACCCGATGAACGCGTAAAGCAGCCGCATGAGCGCGCCAAAACCGTCGACGGAACATGGAATGGAACGATCCGCTATGGCGAGGTGCCCATTCCTGTCGTCTTGCGCTTCGACCACAGCGCCGGCCCACTGACGGCCACTTCGGACTTTCCGCAACAGCAACGCGTCGGCATTGCGCTGCGCGAACTGTCGTTTGACGAAGGCGTGCTTCGATTTGCCACGCGCTCGTTCGGCGACTACGTCGGCGAAGTGTCCAGCGACGGATTGAGCATCGTCGGCGCGTTCTCGCAAGACGAGAAACGCCATGCGTTGACCCTGCACGCGGGCGACATCGAACAGGCCACGCCGGTGCGACCGCAGACGCCACGCCCTCGGTTCGGCTATGCCATCGAGTCGGTGCACGTCGACAATGCGACGGCCGCTTGTCGGCTTGCCGGAACGCTGACGATCCCGCCCGCACGCTCGCTACGTGCCGTCGCGGTGTTGATCACGGGCTCGGGTGCAATGGACCGCGACGAGACAGTCTTCGGACACAAGCCTTTCTGGATACTCGCGGACCACCTGAGCCGGAACGGCTATGCGGTGCTGCGACTGGACAATCGCGGTGTCGGCGCGTCCGGCGGTGATCGCTCGGCGATCACGCTCGCCGACGAAGCCGAAGACATGACGGCCGCACTGGAATATCTGCAGCATCGCCACGATCTGCAGGATCTGCCGATCGGGCTCATCGGTCACAGCATGGGTGCTCTGACGGGCATGACGCTCGCGTCACGGCGATCGGATATCGCCTTCCTCGTCTCGATGGCAGGGCCGGCGTTTACGCTTGGCGAGGTGTTTGCGGAACGCGAGTGCGAGGCGCTGCAAAAGGCGGGCAAGGACGCGGATGCCATCGCGGCGCATCGCCAATTCACGCACGCGCTGTACGAACACCTGCGCGATCGGCCCGCCGACGAACCGATCGACGCGGCACACGTCGCCACGCTTGCGGCGCGTTTCGGCGCCACCGAGACGGCGTTTGCAAAAGACAGCAGCGAATGGATCGCGCGCTTCAATCAGCCGTGGTTTCGCTCCGCGGTGCTTGCCGAACCCGCCGCGTATCTTGATCGGGTCGGGGCGCCGTTTCTGGCGATCAACGGCGGCACCGACATGCAGGTTCCGGCGACCTCGAACCTCACGGCGATGAGTGCCCGGCTCGCTGACGCAGGTCATCCGGATTTCCAGACGATGGAACTCCCGGGCCTCAATCATTTGTTCCAGACGTGTTCGACGGGTGCGGTGTATCTCTATCCGGTCATCGAGGAAACCTTCGCTCCTTCCGCGCTCGGTATCATTGGTGCCTGGCTGGATGCACGGTTTCCGCTGCGCAGCGCGTAGACATCGACTACCGGTCGGGCGTGCGACGCGTTACTGTTTGCGCTCATCGGGTCCGCGCCGTACGTCCAGCGCGGGTCCGCACATTCTTCTTGCCCGCGCCAACGAGACGCCCATGCGCATACCCCGCATCTACGTGCCGCTGCCGCTCAAACCCGGGCATCTGATCGACTTGCCTTTGCAGGCCGGCGAGCACATCGCACGTGTGCTCAGACTCGAACACGGCCATCCAGTGCGCCTGTTCAATGGCGACGGCGGCGAATTCACCGGTGAACTCGTGACGCTGGCGAAGCGACTCGTGACGGCGCGCGTACTGAACGCGATTCCCGCATCGGATCGCGAAAGTCCGTTGCGCATCACGCTGGGCCAGGGCGTTGCGCGCGGCGATAAAATGGACTGGATCCTGCAGAAGGCGACCGAGCTCGGCGTCTCGCGCATCGTGCCGCTGATCACCGACCGCACCGAAGTGAAGCTCGATGCCGAACGCGCCGAGCGCCGCCTTGCGCATTGGCATGCGATCCTGGCCTCGGCCTGCGAGCAATGCGGACGCAACCGCCTGCCGGAACTCGCCGAACCGGTGAGGCTGGCCGACTGGGCCGCCGCACTCGGCGATGAGGCGGGACTGCGCCTCGCGCTCGATCCCGCCGGCGATGCCAGCGCACGCGATCTGGCGCCGGGCGCGCAGGCCACCCTCGTCGTCGGTCCGGAAGGCGGGCTGTCGAGTCACGATCTGGCGGCGCTGCAACAGGCCGGTTTCCGCGGCCTGCGACTTGGGCCGCGCATCCTGCGCACGGAAACCGCGGGACTTGCGGCGCTCGCAGTGTTGCAGGCGTTCCACGGCGATCTGTGATGGGCGGCACGCGTGCTGAACGCCGGTCGCGTTCGTTGTCTCGATTTCTGCGCAGCCGTTTCGTGCTCGGTTCAGATCACGATCTGTTCTGATCAGCCGGCACCACACCGGTGACGCCGCAGTCGTTCGATGTCGATTGAATTCGACGCCCCGTGCACGCGCAGGGCGCAACGCCGCACGACGGTCTTGTCACCCGCACGGCCACTCGAAACCTGCGTCGCAGGTTTGCACTTCGATGACGCTCGGTTCTCGCGTGGG
>JBDSBK010000101.1:0-6622 GCA_039921645.1 Dokdonella sp. | reverse complement strand
AGCGAACACTCCCACATGCTTGTGGGTCGCAAATGCTGGCGATGCCCAAGGCGCTTGCCGCTCCGGGCAGGGCAGGAGCAAACGCCAGTGCGCGCTCGCCGCCGGGTTATGATGGCGCGCTACGTATCCCGATTTGGCTAGCGCATGACCGAGGATTCCAGTCGACCCAGTCCGACCGCAGCCGGCGCAGTGCCGAGCGGCTGGACTTTTTTTCGTCAGTGGCTGAAAAATCCGCGCGCTGTCGCCGCCCTGGCGCCTTCGGGGCGTCAATTGGCCGGGAAGATGGTGGCGCAGCTCCCGGTCGGCGCGCGTCGCATCATCGAATTGGGTGCCGGCACCGGTGTATTCACGCGTGCATTGATCGACTGCGGAATCGCAGCCGACGATCTGCTGGTCGTCGAACTCAACCAGGAGCTGGCGCGTCTGCTGCAGCAGCAATTTCCCCGATCTCTGGTGGTGAATGGCGATGCCTGCGACCTCGCGGGTATCGTTGCGCGGCATCAATTTGCGAGTGCGGGCGAAGTGGATGCGGTGATCAGCGGCCTCGGATTTCTCGCGATGCCGCGCCCGTTGCAGAAGCAGATCCTGCAGGCCGTGTTCGCCGTGCTCGGCACGAATGCGCCCTTGGTCCAGTTTACCTATGGCCCGTCCAGTCCCTTGCCGCGCGACCTGCTCGCCGAGCTTGGCTTGAATGTGCGCCGTGCCGGCATTGCACTGCTGAACGTGCCGCCGGCTGTGGTCTATGTCTATACGCGCAGCCGATCGACGTCGGTTCGCGCCGTACGTACCGACCCGAACTGATCGGTGCGTCGGTAGCAGTAGAACAATCCTGGCGCGCTATCATGCACGCCGCTATCCGCAATGCAGAGGACACACGCCGTGGCCGATTCGCCGAATCCCGATTGGATGAACCAGTGGCAGGCCATGTCGCGCCAATATCTGAACGCGTGGCAGGACATGTCGCGCAATGGCGCGCAAGCCCAGGCATCGCCCGTTGCTCCGATGTGGCCGCAGGGCTTCGATCAGGCAGCGAGACTGTTTTCAGCGGGCGGCGGCCAGGGCGAAACGATCGAGCGACTCGTCGACAGCGCGAAGAGCTACGCGTCCTTCATGCAGTCGATGATTGCCACCAGCATGCAGGGCGGGGCGGCGCCGAACTGGAGCGATGCGTTGCGCCAGGGCTTCGCCGGCATGGGCGGCAACGCGCCGATGTTCAATCCGTCCGCCGCACAGGGGTGGCCCGGAATGGCAGGGCAGGGCGGCGACGGCTTTGCGCAGATGATGAAGGCGCTCAGCGCGATGAAACTGCCGTCGAACGGCGGCGTCGACGAACTCAAGGGCTGGCTCAACCTGCCCGCATTCGGTCTTGCACGCGAGCATCAGGAGCACCAGCAGAAGTCTGCCGTGGCTTGGGTCGAATACCAGGAGCACACCGCGCGCTACAACGCGCTGATGCTGAAAGCCAGCCAGCGCGGCTTCGAGCTGTTCGAGGGCAAGCTCAGCGAACGCGAGCAGCCGGGCCGGCAGATCGAATCGCTGCGTGCGCTCTATGACTTGTGGGTCGATGCCGCTGAGGAAGGCTACGCCGAAATTGCGCTGTCGCAGGAATTCCGCGATGCGTACGGTGCGATGGTCAATGCGCAGATGCGCGTGCGTTCGCAGGTGCAGCAGGAAGTCGAACGCGTTGCGACCGACTTCGGCATGCCGACGCGCAGCGAGATCAACAGTATCGGCGAACGCCTGCAGGCCCTGCGACGTGAAGTGCGTGCAAGCGGCATGAGCGGCTCCCTGGCAGACGAGGTCGCTGCGTTACGCGAAGAATTTGCCGCATTCAAGGCCAGTGCGAAGCGCGCACAGCCAGCCGCCACGGAAAAGGCATTGTCGGCAAAGCCCGCGTCCGTCGACGCAGTTTCGGTCAAGGTCGTTCCGATCAAAGCTGCTGCACAAAAGTCCGCTGCACGTACGCCGAAGCGTGCCGCGCGTGCGAAATCAAGACGCGAATCGCGTGCGGCCACGGCGACGCCGGCTCGAGTGAAGGCGGCCGCCGGCGCGAAATCCGGCCGACGCGTGCAAAAAGCGGTTGCCGCGACCGCAGCCGGAAATTTCGCCTCGCGCATCGAAAAGTTCGCCAGCGCATCGCTCGGAACGTCACGCGGAAAATCGAGGCAGGCCGAAGCGCCTGTTTCTCCGAAGAAGAAAAAGAAGTCGAAGCGCTGAGCGCATAACAAGGACGCACCATGGGCCCGATCAAGATCGAACCTGCACGCGCGCTCGAAGAAGCGCTGAGCACCCAACGCAAGTTGGCGGCAGCGCTGGCAACTTTGCGCTCACTCGACGAAGTCGATTTCGGCGTGACCGACAAGGAAGCGATCTACCGCGAGGACAAGCTCGTCGTCTATCGCTTCAAGGGCGAAAAACCGCCGACGGCGAAGGTGCCGATCCTCATCGTTTACGCGCTGGTGAACCGGCCGTACATGGTCGACCTGCAGGACGATCGCTCGCTGGTAAAGAACCTGCTTGCACGTGGCGAAGACGTCTACCTGATCGATTGGGGTTATCCCGATGGCGCCGATCGCTGGTTGACGCTCGACGACTACATCAACGGATATATCGCGCGTTCGGTCGACGCGGTCGCGAAGCATGCAGGCGTGAAGAAGACCAACCTGCTCGGCATTTGTCAGGGCGGTGCGTTTTCGCTGTGCTTTGCCGCGATGCATCCGAACAAGGTGCAGAACCTGATCACGATGGTCACTCCGGTCGATTTCCAGACGCCGGAAAACATGCTCTCGAACTGGGTGCGCAAACTCGACGTCGACCTGTTCGTCGACACGCTCGGCAACATCCCGGCCGACCTGATGAACCTGTGCTACCTGATGCTGAAACCGGTTCGCCTGAACCAGCAGAAGTACATCGGCCTCGTCGACATCCTCGACGACAAGGTCGAGATGGAGAATTTCCTGCGCATGGAAAAATGGATCTTCGACTCGCCCGACCAGGCCGGCGAAGCATTCCGTCAATTCATCAAGGATTTCTACCAGGGCAACAAGCTGGTCAAGGGTGGCCTCAAGATCGGCACGCGAGACGTGAGCCTGCGCAATGTCACGATGCCGGTATTGAACGTGTTTGCCGAGCAGGATCATCTCGTGCCGCCGTCGGCTTCACGCGTGCTTGCCGACCACGTCGGCACCAAGGACTACACGCAAATCGCATTTCGTGGCGGCCATATCGGCATCTATGTATCCGGCCGTGCGCAGCGCGAAGTCCCGTCGGCGATCCACGACTGGCTGGCTGCACGCACGCGCTGAGCGTCGCGCGGGACAAGTTCTGCGTTCCAGAAGGAACTTCAAATTTGAGGTTCCTTCTGAACAGGATTTGCCTGCGGAATCCGCCACGGAAAGCGTAGTGAAAGACCGCCTGCGGCAAGCTGCGCCCCTTTTTATGCATCGAGCGAACGCCCATGAACGAAATACTGATCCACCTGCACGGCATCACGATCACGCCGTGGAAGATGGTTGGACTGATCGGCACCTTCCTGTTCACCGCGCGCTGGTTCGTGCAGTTCTACGCGACCAAGAAGTCCAAGCGCGTGGTCATGCCGATGTCGTTCTGGTACCTGTCGATCGTCGGCAGCGTGATGACGCTGGCGTATTTCATCTGGGGCAAGAACGACTCGGTCGGCATCATCCAGAACGCGTTTCCGATGTTCGTGTCGGCCTACAACGTGTTCGTGCACCTGCGCCATCATGAGCCCGAAGTCGTCAGCCCGGGCGGTTCCGAGGAGAGCTGAGCGTCCTGCGAACGATCCATCTGGGAGCGGCTTCAGCCGCGATGCTTCTTGTAAGCCGAAGAGCGGGGCGTCGCGGCTGAAGCCGCTCCCACAGAGCGGCGTCTATTCCGGATCGTAGTCGAGATTCGGCGCAAGCCAGCGTTCGGCTTCGGCGAGCGTCCAGCCCTTGCGCTTCGCGTAATCCTCGATCTGTTCCTTGCCGAGTCGCCCAACGACGAAATACTGACTGCCCGGATGCGAAAAATACCAGCCTGAAACCGCCGCGGTGGGCAGCATCGCAAAACTCTCGGTGATCGTCATGCCTGCGTTGATCGTCGCGTCGAGCAATTCGAACAGTGCAGCTTTTTCGGTGTGGTCGGGGCAGGCGGGGTAGCCGGGTGCAGGTCGGATGCCACGATATTTTTCGGCGATGAGCTCGTCGTTGCCGAGTCCCTCGTCGGTCGCATAGCCCCAGTGTTCGCGTCGCACGCGGTGATGCAGGTGTTCGGCGAATGCCTCGGCAAGACGGTCGGCGAGCGCCTTCAACAGGATCGCGGAATAGTCGTCGTGGTCGCGCTCGAAGCGCGCCACATGGGCGTCGATGCCAATGCCGGCCGTAACAGCGAACGCGCCGATCCAGTCGCGCACCGCGGAAGTCTTCGGCGCAATGAAATCCGCGAGACAGAAATCGGGACGCTCGACGGGCTTGTCGACTTGCTGGCGCAGGAAACGCAAGTGGGACATGGCTTCGCGCCCGCCGGTACCGTCATCGCGATAGATCTCGACGTCGTCGCCGACACTCGCCGCGGGCCACAGGCCGATCACGCCGCGTGCGGTCAGCCATTTCTCATCGACGATCTTCTTCAGCATCGCGCGCGCATCGCGATACAACTCGGTCGCCTGTTCGCCCACGATCGCATCGTCGAGGATCGCGGGAAACCTGCCCGCGAGCTCCCATGCGTTGAAAAACGGCGACCAGTCGATGTAGTCGACCAGATCGGTCAACGGATAGTCGTCGAACACGCTCACACCGGGCGTGTTCGGCGGCGGCGGCGTGTAGTTCGCCCAATTGCCGTCGAAACGTTGCGCGCGGGCCTTTTCGAGCGACACCAGCCGCTTGGCGCCGCTGCGGTCCTTGTGGCGTTCGCGAAT
This sequence comes from Dokdonella sp., assembly GCA_039921645.1. Taxonomy (GTDB): domain Bacteria; phylum Pseudomonadota; class Gammaproteobacteria; order Xanthomonadales; family Rhodanobacteraceae; genus Dokdonella_A. The sequence goes on along the minus strand of JBDSBK010000101.1, from coordinate 1,704 downwards.
CTCCGCGTACTCGGCGCGGATCTTCGCCATGAAGCCGTCGACGAGGTCTTTGGTGATCAGGGACTGCGCGACGCCGACGGCGCGCGATGCGTCCTTCACCCAGACGCAGGGCGACTTGTAGTGCGGCTCGATTTTCAACGCCGTGTGCGCACGCGACGTCGTCGCACCGCCAATCAGCAACGGTAGATGGAAATTCTGGCGCTGCATCTCGCGCGCGACATGGCTCATTTCCTCGAGCGAAGGCGTGATCAGGCCGGACAGTCCGATCATGTCGGCTTTCTCGGCGATCGCGGTGTCGAGGATCTTCTGTGCGGGCACCATCACGCCGAGATCGATCACGTCGAAATTGTTGCAGCGGAGCACGACGCCGACGATGTTCTTGCCGATGTCGTGCACGTCGCCCTTCACCGTCGCCATCACGATCTTGCCGTTCGATTTCGCGGTGTCGCCGGTGCGCAGTTTCTCTTCCTCGATGAACGGCAGCAGGTAGGCGACGGCCTTCTTCATCACGCGCGCAGACTTGACCACCTGCGGCAGGAACATCTTGCCGGCGCCGAACAGATCGCCGACGACGTTCATGCCGTCCATCAACGGACCTTCGATCACATCCAGCGGCCGTGAACTGAGCTGGCGAGCTTCTTCGGCGTCCACTTCCGCGAAAGCATCGATCCCATGCACGAGCGAATGTGCGAGACGCGCGCGGATCGGCAGCGAGCGCCAGGCGAGGTTCTCGACGACGACTTCGCCTTTCTTCGACTTGTAGCGATCGGCGATCTCGAGCAGGCGTTCGGTCGAATCCTTGCGCCGGTTGAGAACGACATCCTCGACGCGCTCGCGCAATTCCGGGTCGATGTCGTCGACGATCGGCAGCGCACCTGCGTTGACGATGCCCATGTCCATGCCGGCCGCGATCGCGTGGTACAGGAACACGGCGTGGATCGCCTGGCGCACGCTTTCGTTGCCGCGGAACGAGAACGACACATTGGAGACGCCGCCGGAGACATGGCAGTGCGGCAAGGTCTGCTTGATGATCCGCGTCGCCTCGATGAAATCGACCGCGTAGTTGTCGTGTTCCTCGATGCCGGTCGCGATCGCGAAGATGTTCGGGTCGAAGATGATGTCTTCGGGCGGAAAGTCCAGACGTTCGGTCAGAAGCTTGTAGGCGCGCGTGCAGATCTGGACCTTGCGCGCGCAGGTATCCGCCTGGCCTTCCTCGTCGAATGCCATGACGACGGCGGCAGCGCCATACCGCAGCACTTTCTTTGCCTGCGCGAGGAACGCTTCCTCGCCTTCCTTCATCGATATCGAGTTGACGACACCCTTGCCCTGCAGGCAACGCAGACCAGCTTCGATCACGCTCCACTTCGACGAATCGACCATCACGGGGACACGCGCGATATCGGGTTCCGAGGCGATCAGATTGAGGAATCGCACCATCGCGGCTTCGGAATCGATCAGGCCCTCGTCCATGTTCACGTCGAGGATCTGCGCGCCGCTCTCGACCTGCTGCCGGGCGACGACGACTGCTTCGTCGTAGCGCTCTTCCTTGATCAGTTTCTTGAACTGTGCGCTGCCGGTCACGTTGGTGCGTTCACCCACGTTGACGAACAGGAGTTCGGGGGTGATGAGCAGCGGTTCGAGACCGGAAAGGCGGGTGTAGCGGGGCGGTGCGTTCATTTCTAGCGTTCGATGTCCAGATCCGTC
>JBDSBK010000100.1:0-3002 GCA_039921645.1 Dokdonella sp. | reverse complement strand
ACGAGGGGTTTCCGCTGGTGATCGGTGCCGACGTGACGATCGGGCATGCCGCCGTCGTGCATGCGTGCACGATCCACGACGCCTGCCTGATCGGCATGCATGCGACCGTGCTCGACGGCGCCGTCGTCCATCGACACAGCATGATCGGTGCCGGCGCCCTCGTTGCACCGGGCAAGATCGTCGGCGAGGGCGAATTGTGGGTCGGCAATCCCGCACGCTGCGTGCGCAAGCTGTCCGATCAGGAAATCGAACGGCTCTACTACTCGGCGCAGCATTACGTGAAGTTGAAAAACCGCTATCTCATCGAGTCGTAGCGATTGACTGCACGAGCGATCACGGAACTGCCAATTGCTGTGCCGTGTGGAAATCGTCCTTCACCATCGCGTCCGGTAGCCCCAATGCAAGAGCCCTTCGCGCACGTTCTCTTGCTTGTCTCTTGTCGCCCAAAACGGAGCAAGCCGACGCGCTGGTCGTCAGCAGGCGAAACATGAGCGGTGTCGGCCGTGCCTCGATGGCTTCCCATTGCGCTATCAGCGGTCCTGTTTCGTCCAGCGCGTCGCTCGGACGATGCAACGCGATCAACGCATTCGCATGCACGACGTTCGCGAGTGCGGCCTCACGTCCATTCTGCAGGTGTCCGCCGGCGAACATCGCCTTCGCCTGATCGCTCAACTGCAGCGCTTCCTGCGCGTTGCCGCGCTTCAATGCGATATCGGCCAGCGTGGTCTGGATTTCGGCAACGTTCGGATGGCGATCGCCGAACAACGTCTTGCGCTGTGCCAACGCTTCATTCGCCAATGAGGTGGCTTCATCCAGGCGGCCCTGCTGCAAACGGAGCGTCGCGAGGGTGTTCTTGATGCGTGCACACATGTCGTTTTTGGCGCCTTCCGACGTCGCACAAACCGGTGACGCCTCGGACAAATACGCCTCTGCCTCGGGTATGCGTCCCAGCGCTTTCTGCAAGGACGCGTTCGCGGACAGTGACGCCAACATGCCGACACTCCCCGCGGCGAAGGCGCGGCGGTCGATATCGAGCGCTTCATGCAGCGAGGCGTCCGCTTCGGCATAGAGTCCCAACGCCATGCGCACCCTGGCGAGGTTGCGCAGGTTTGTCGCCAGAACAGGACTCAGCGGCGAAATGCTGCGCTCGATAACGATCGTCTCGCTGAGCAAGGATTCGCCGCTGCGATAGTCGCCGAGCCTGACCTTGTTGGTGGCGACGTTGTTGAGCATTTCGCAGAAGCTCGTATCGGGCGGGAGCCCGATTTCGCGCCATCGCTTGATGATGGGCTCGAGCGCAGCAATCGATGCCGGCGCATTGCCGGCGAGGCTCAGGGTCTTGCCGGGAAACGCCGCGATCGTGAGCGCTTCGCGTGAATCGGGCCGCGTGATGCGTGCTCCCATCGCGGCGGCTTCGCGTGCGAGGCCCAGGGCCACGTCGATCTTGCCGATGCGAACGTCGGCCGCGGTGAGCATCTCCAGGCCTTCCGTTGCGATCTTGCTGTCGTGCGCCCGGAAATACGGGAGCAAGGGGCGCAGCAAACGTTCGGCTTCGTCGAAACGTCCGAGGCGCTCGATCGCGTTGGCAAGCTGGACAATCGCAGACCATCGCTCGGGGTCGTCCTCCGCGTAGAGATCCCGCTTGATCGTGATCGATTTCTCGAGCAGCTCACGCGACGCGGCGATATCGCCATAGGTCATGCTGACCATGCCAAGCGTCGCCATCACGTCGGCGCGAATCGAGGGCGGCAGTGTGGTGTCCGCATTGACGCGTTCGCGCGCCGACGCGACCAGCATGTCCACCGTGGGTTTTTCCGCGACAGGAATTTTCGCTTGCGCGGCATCGAGGAGGCCGATGAGGAAGTCTCGCACCGCGACCGCGCGCGCGGCCTGCTCGTCGGCGCGCCGCACCTGCCGGCGAGCAATGTTTGCCTGCCAAAGCGCAATCCCGAGCGCCGCGACGATCGCAAGTAGGAACGCCGCGGTGCTGACGACGCCGCCCTTGTGTCGGCCGATGAACTTGCGCGTGCGGTACCAGCGCGAAGGAGGATGCGCGGCGACCGGTCGTCCATCGAGCAGGCGTTCGATATCGTCTGCCATGTAGCCTGCCGATGCGTAGCGAAGGGCGGGATCGGCCTGCAGCGCTTTCAACACGATATTGTCGAGATCGCCCTTGAGCAGCCGCCGCGTTGCCGAGGGAGACGCGGGCAGGACGCCGGCATCCGCTTCGTCGCCTATGCAGTCCGATGGCGTGCGCCCCGAAGCCTCGCCCAGTCGCTCGCCAGTCATCAGTTCGCCGAGCAGAACGCCGAGCGCGTAGGCGTCGGTTGCCGTGGTGATGAGGCCGCCCGTGCGTTGTTCGGGCGATGCGTAGGCCGGTGTGAATGCGGGCAGTCGCGTATGCGTTTCGTCGTCCTCGCCGAGCAGTTTGGCGATACCGAAATCGAGCAGCTTGATCTCGCCATCCGCCGTCACCAGCACGTTGGAGGGTTTCAGATCGCGATGGACGATCAGCGCGCGGTGCGCCGCATCGACCGCGCGACAGACGTCGAGGAAAATACGCAATCGCGCCTGCGCGTCGAGTCGATGCGTTCGCGCGTACGCGGTGATCGACGTGCCCCGCACGAGTTCCAGCGCAATGTAGGCAAAACCGTTTTCGGTAACGCCGCCTTCGATCAGACGGGCGATGCCCGGATGCTGCAGGCGCGATAGTGCGATGCGTTCGTGGCGGAACTGGCGCTTCGCCTCGACCGAATACAAGCCGCGACGCAGCAGTTTCAAGGCGACATCCTGGCGCACGCCATCGATCTCGCGCGCGGCATGGAAGACCGTCGAGGACCCGCCCTCGCCGAGCACGCCGAGCAGCTCGAACGGTCCGACATGCGTGCCGGTCAACGGAGTTGGCGTCAGTTCCGAATCCGCGAACACATCGACAAAGGTCGTCGCGGACATCCCGGGCAATGCGCCTTCCGAGCCCGGATCACTGGCGAGCATGCTTTCGA
>JBDSBK010000099.1:0-3135 GCA_039921645.1 Dokdonella sp. | reverse complement strand
GCCCTGGCGACGCGTGTCGCCGACGTTGGCGAAAAAGCCCTCGTTCGACTGCGAGCCGCCGGTGGACTGGAACAGGATGTCGTCGGTGTTCGTGGTGCGAAACAGGCCGAGATGCCAGTTCGCGGGGTCGACGCTGCCAAGCGATCCGCGCAGTCCGGCTTCCCAGCTCTTCGCGACCACCTGCTTCAACGCAGGATCGGACAGAAACTGGTTCGGCAGTTTGCACGGTGCATTCTCGTCCGCGCAGGTGAGTTCGACCGGCGTCGGTGCACGCGTCGATTCGCTGTAGCCGCCGTAGAAATTCACCGCCGGACTCCATTGCCAGGTGAAGCCCGCTGCCGGATTGAAGCGCGAGAATCGGTGATCGCCGTTGAGGTTCGGGTTGTCGCCGCTGAGGTCCTGGATCGTCGTGCGTGTGCGATTGCTGCGACCGGACAGGGTCAATGCAAGCTGATCGGTGATCGACAATGTGTCGGTCGCGTACTCGCCGATGCTGCGCGTGCGACTGCGCAGGGCAAGTGCGTCGGCGGCTATGAATACGCCCGAGTTCGACGAGGTGCGCAGGTCGTCCTGCAGGGTTGCCGCTTCAACGACGGAGTCGTAGGTGAGGCGGCCATGAGTGCCGTCGATACCGACGACGAGCTGGTTCTGCATTCCGCCGATGGCCTCGTCGAACGCGAGTTGCAGCGTGACGCCGTCGCTCATCTGCCGGCGCCGGCCGATGTTGTTGATGGCGTCGAAAGCGGACGAGACGGAATGGCCGTCCTGATCGAGAATCGGTGCGCCGTCTTCGTCGCAGAGGATTTCGTCGTTGTCGGCGCAGGCACCGAAGTCGCTGCCGTCGCCGTTGTAGGAGCGCGTCCTGACTTCGCGATGGAACGCGGTGAACGACAGTTGGCTCGCATCGTTGAAAGCGACGCTGCCTTGCGCGCTGACCAGGTTCAACGTGTTTGCGGTTTCGTCGGGCGCGGTGAAGATGCTCGACCGGCGCCGCGCAAGTTCCTGCACGGGTGCGGCGCCATTGCCGGTGAGGTCGGTATTTGCGTGGCCCAGGTGCAGATCGAACGAGGCCGCGTCGTCGCGCCAGGACAAGGTGCCGTAGAAATTCTTCGCATTCGACGGCGACTGGTCGCGCCAGCCGTCCTCGTCGAAGCGGTTACCCATCAGATACCAGCCCCAGACGCCGCTGTTGCCGGCGGTTTCGAAGATCGCGTCGGTGCGTCCGAACGAACCGCCGTAGAACTCGACGCGCGTGCCGGGATCGCTGAAGCCGGTCTTGGTCTGTATCGAGATCGCGCCACCGAGCGTGTTGAGTCCAAACACCGGGTTCGCGCCGGCGAGCAGGCTCATGCGCTCGATTGCGGCTTCCGGAATCAGATCCCAGTTGACGGTGTCGCCGAACACTTCGTTGACGCGCACGCCATCGAGATAAACGGACAAACCCTCGGAGCCGCCGAGCAGAGGTGTCGCGCTGAAGCCGCGGAACTGCAGATCCGGCTGCAGCGGATTGCCCTGCGCGGAATTCGCGCTGACGCCGGCGAGATGGCGATTCATGAAATCCGTCAGGTCCAGCGTCTGTGCGCGAACGAGCGCGCTGTCGTCGATCGACTGCACGTCGTATGGAAGCTTGCCGGCAGCGATCTCGGTGCCGGCAACGGGCGATACGCCGACGACGTTGACGAGATCGAGCGTGGTGACGTCTTCGCTGTCGTGCGGCGGCAGCGAGGCCTCCGCTATTGGCGAGGCATGCGCAAGAACCGTGACCATCGACAGCGCACTCGCCAGCAGCGTGCACGCGATTTGCAGGACGGAGCGTTGAGGGGAATTGGACCGAGGCATCGGCTCACGATAGCAGCGGGCGTGAATGCACACGCCCGCTGCGTGGCAGATGTCGCATCAGGCCTTCAGCGCACCCGACGCTTTTGCGGTGTGCGTGGCGATCGCATCCATCAGCGGTGGACTGAGGCAGTCATACGGTTCCAGGCCCAGTTCCTTCAGGCGACCGCGCACGGCACCCATGTTGGCGGGGTCGTTGCCCGCTTCGATGATCGAGGATACGAACGCGGCGAAGGTGGGTTCGGACCAGCCGGACTCCTTCGACAATTCGGTGTGCACGAAATCGAGGCCGTAGAATGGATGTTTGGCGTTCTCGATGCGGCCGTACATGTGCGTGCCGCAGTCCTTGCACGCGTGACGGATGATCTGCTTGGTCGGATCGACGACCGCGAGTTTCTCGGCGTGCTCGGTCACCTTGACCTTGTCCTTCGACACGACGGCGACCTGCGAAAACGTCACGCCCTTGGGACGCCAGCACTGCGTACAGCCGCACACATGGTTGTGCGCGGTCTGCGCGCCGACCGTCACCTTGACCGGATTCGTCGCGCAGTTGCATACGAGCGTGCCGCCGGCAAAGCCGTCGCCGGCCCCTTTCTTGACGCCGTTGTCGACGGCGGGATGGATTGCAACAGCCATGGGTGCCTCCTGGTTTCCGATGGCGGCCACCGGATGTCGCCGCCCAGACCACATTCAAAACACCTGCGGATGCAGGACCCTGCGCGATCGTTCAGTACTGGATCACCGAACGGATCACCTTGCCTTCGTGCATGAGGTCGAACGCATGGTTGATCTGATCGAGCGGCAGCACAGCGGATACGAATTCGTCGATCTTCAGCTCGCCGCTCATGTAGCGATCGACGTAGCCGGGCAATTGCGAACGACCCTTGACGCCGCCGAACGCGGACCCGCGCCAGACACGACCCGTGACCAGCTGGAATGGCCGCGTCGAGATTTCCTGGCCGGCGCCGGCGACGCCGATGATGATCGATTCGCCCCAGCCCTTGTGGCAGCACTCGAGGGCCTGGCGCATCACCTTGACGTTGCCGATGCATTCGAACGAGTAGTCGACGCCGCCGTCGGTGAGATCGACGATGACCTGCTGGATAGGCACGTCCTTGTGCTCGGCCGGATTGATGAAATCGGTCGCGCCGAGCTGCTTCGCCATCACGAACTTTTCCGGGTTCATGTCGATCGCGAGGATGCGCGACGCTTTCGCCATCACCGCGCCCTGGATCACCGACATGCCGATGCCGCCGAGGCCGAACACGGCGACGGTCGATCCCGGCGTGACCTTCGCGG
>JBDSBK010000098.1:0-2890 GCA_039921645.1 Dokdonella sp. | reverse complement strand
GCAATCTTCAACGGCAGCGTGTCGGCGACCGTGCGCAGGCGCCGTTCGCTCAGCTGCAGCGCTTGCTCGACTGCGCGCATCGCGGTGATGTCCTGCGCATAGCCCATCACGTACGACGATCCATCGGCGTCGACATAGACCCGATTGCTGTACTGCCAGACGAGCAACTCCCCTTTCCGGTTCAGCACACGCATGGTGCCGGCGTCTTCGCCGCTGTCCACCACGCGCTGCAGATAGTTGTCGGAAAGGAAACGCAATTCGGGAGGCGAAAGGTTGCGCAAAGGTGTGCCGAGCAATTCGGCGACGCTGCAGCAGAGCGCAGCGGCGGTAGCCGGATTGACCGAGAGCAGCGTGCCATCGAGATCGTGGATGCAGATGAAGCCCGTGCTGTGCTGGAAAAAGTCGCGGAACCGACGCTCGCTCGCCTCCAGCGTACGCATTGCGCGACGCTCCGCAGTAACGTCGCGCGCTTGCGCCAGGCAGGCATCGCGACCCCACTGCGGCACGGCCTGCACGAACACCTCGACTTCGATTTCGCCACCGCTCTTCCTGCGGTGTCGCCAGATGCCGCTGGCGTCCTGTGCCGGGGAATGGCTGCCAAGCCGCTCGTTCACTCGCCCGGCTGGGCCCGAAGCGCGAATCTCGGCGACCGACATCGCGAGGAATTCCTTTTCGCTGAAGCCGTACGCAGTGATCGCGACCTGGTTCACCGCGATGAACTTCAGGGTCACGGCATCGAACATCCACATCGGATGTGGATTGAAGTCGAACAGCAGACGCAACTCCGCCGCATGTTCATGTGCGCCTCGCTCGCGCCCTGCACGCACGACGGCATGACGCAGTGCATAGCCGAGCAGGTCTGCCTGAAGTTCGTCCGGCGCGAGGCAATCCTGGGCGCCGTGCGCCAGCGCCTGGTTGCGCAAGGCCGGGGCGTCACGGCCGACCAGCACGACCAACGCGGTCTTCGGCGAGTGCTCATGCAAGCAGGCGATGGCATCGAGCAAGGTCGCGTCGGCGATATCGAGCAGGACCACGTCGCAGGGAGCGTCGCCCAGATGCGTCAGTGCGGCTGCGAGGCCATGGCATGCGGTCACCGAAATCGCGACACCCGTGTCCGCCACGAGGCGCCGCAAGGACGCCATGCCAGCCTGCGGGGCAAGAATCGCCACTTGAAGCGAAACAGCCATGGAGTGAACGCCGCCGGTCATGTCCCCTTCCTAAAATGGAGTCGCCGCCGGGAAAACCGGTTGTGCCGATCGCCGCCTGCGGTGGTTGTCTGCGATCCGCGTTACCATATTCGATTGGCGATGCCTTCCGACGACGACATGAAGCACCAAACCCTCAAAGTCGCACTGCTGCAAGAAACAGACCGGGGCAGCCGCGATGCGAACCTCGATGCGATCGAGACGGGGCTGCGCGAAGCCGCTGCGGCAGGCGCCGGCCTCGTGCTGCTGCAGGAACTGCATAACGGCCCGTATTTCTGCCAGCACGAAAGCGTCGACGAGTTCGACCGCGCGGAATCCATCCCTGGGCCGAGCACCGACCGCATCGGTGCGCTCGCCGAGGAGCTCAAGCTGGTCATCGTTGCGTCCCTGTTCGAACGTCGCGCTGCCGGGCTTTATCACAACACGGCCGTCGTCTTCGACCGGGCGCGGACGATTGCCGGCAAGTACCGCAAAATGCACATTCCGGATGATCCGGCCTTCTATGAGAAGTTCTATTTCACGCCGGGCGACCTCGGTTTTGATCCGATCCAGACCTCGGTCGGCAAGCTCGGTGTGCTGGTCTGCTGGGACCAGTGGTACCCCGAAGGCGCACGCCTGATGGCATTGGCTGGCGCGGATATCCTCCTCTATCCGACAGCGATTGGATGGGACCCGTCGGACGTTCAAGCGGAAAAGGATCGCCAGCGCGAAGCGTGGATCATCGTGCAGCGCGGGCATGCGGTCGCCAACGGCTTGCCATTGCTCGCCTGCAACAGAACCGGTTTCGAGGCGGCGCCGGACGGCGGCCGCGGCATCCAGTTCTGGGGATCGAGCTTTGTCGCCGGACCGCAGGGCGAATTTCTCGCCCAGGCGCGCAGCGATGGCCGTGAACTTCTGCTTGCCGACATCGACCTCGCGCGCAGCGAACAGGTACGGCGCATCTGGCCGTTTCTGCGCGATCGCCGCATCGATGCCTATTCCGACCTCATGAAGCGATTCCGCGATTGAACGCGCACGATCCGGCGTCTGCGCCGATGGCCGAAACGTCGACCGACATCCTTGCCGAGCAGCCCATCGCGCGCGTGCATCGCGGCGACATCGAGTACGTGCTGCTGGGCACTGCACACGTCTCGCGGGTCAGCGCCGACGCGGTGCGCGCGATGCTCGAAAGCGAGCCTTTCGATGCGGTTGCGGTGGAACTGTGCGAGCCGCGCTATCAGTCGATGCGCGACCCTGAGGCGTTTCGCAAGCTCGACCTTTTCCAGGTGATTCGACAGGGCAAGGTCGGACTGATCGCGGCAAACCTGGCGCTCTCCGCATTCCAGCGCCGTCTTGCCGAACAATTCGGTATCGAGCCCGGCGCCGAAATGAAGGCCGCGATCGACGGCGCCGACGCGCGCCATCTGCCGATCTGGCTTATCGATCGCGAGATCGGCGTCACCTTGAAACGCGCGTACAGCAGCGTCGGATTCGTCGATCGCCTGTCGATTGTCGGCGGTCTCGGTGCAAGCCTGCTGACGCGCGAAGAGGTCAGCGAGGACGAAATCGAAAAGCTCAAGCAAGGCGACCTGCTCGGCAGCATGTTCAACGAATTCGCTCGGGAATCACCGCCGCTTTACGAGGCGCTGATCGGCGAACGCGATCGCTACATGACGGCTCGCCTGCGCGAGCAGGCCCTCGGCAGC
>JBDSBK010000097.1:0-4226 GCA_039921645.1 Dokdonella sp. | reverse complement strand
TGACCAAACAATCTATGGATTTGACCGTGGTTTTCAGGAAGCCCGTCGAGTGAGACTTCCAAATTCGCGTCCCTTCTAACTGCCATCGGTTTTCGACGCCAATTCACTGGCGCTAGAACTGAAGCGGCGAACAGATTCCGGGTGTAAATTGCGTTCGCAGCGATCGCCTGCGACTCCGGGGAAACGAAATGCGCGGATGCTTCGTTCGTCGCCACACGGCTTTACTCGCGGGCTTCGCCTGCGCACTGATGGCGGCGCCGACCAGCCACGCGGGCGACTTCTCACCCGGCTCGGTGTGCGAGCTTGCGGCTCCGGCGCAAACAACGGCCACGAGTTTCTGCAACACGTCCTCGATTGCGCTGCCCGCGGCCGGCGCGGCATCGACGTATCCGAGCACCATCAGCGTCTCGGGCTTGAGCGGCGAAATCAGCGAGATCAAGGTTCGCCTGCTCGGTGTCACCTATGCCGACACGTCGCTTCTGCAGACGCGCCTCGTGTCGCCGGCAGGCGACGTCGTCGCACTCAGCGGCGGGTTCGCAATTTTGCTCACGCCGCGTCCGCAAGCGAGTGCCGCCAACTGGACGTTCGCCGATACGGCGGCGGACTACGGTTTGTTCGGTGATCCGATCCAGTTCAGCGCCACCGCGCCCACTTCGTCGGCGAGTTACTTGCCACGGAGTTTCACGCCCAACACCTTGCCGTCGCCGGCACCCGCAGCCTTGCCTTCGCAGCTAATGACCCGTTTCAACAACCATCCACCGAACGGCATCTGGTCCCTGTTCCTGTCCGCGGATACGTCGTTGCCGACACAGCCTTCCGGCAACATCGGCGCGGGCTGGTGCCTGGATGTCTCGACAGCGGCGAAACTACCGGCGTGCTACACGTTTCAGAACGTCAGCGGTAGTCTTTCGAATACGGACCCGACGCAAACCGGTCGCATCTTTCGCGACGGCCGTCCGACGTTGTGTACGTATCCCAAAAGCGCCATGTTGCTGAATGCGACACCCGTGCACTACGAGAAAAACGAGCACGTGAATCCGTTTCCGCAGCCGATCTGCCTCACCGCCACGGCGGATTTCAGCGGTTGCGGCGGCAACCAGGCTGCGCTCGTGCTGTACGACAACTTCGACTCGGCACACCCGGAGCAAGGTGTACTTGCCGATTCGGGCGTAAGCACCGCGGGGAGAGTCTCGTTTTCGACGCGCCTGAGCGCAAGCCAGGCGTTCTCCGCGGTCGTGCATGAAGTCACTCCCGGCGCCGGCTGCCCTGCATTCACGTATCGCCTCGAAAGCAACACCTGCCTTCCGCCGCCTCCCGGCGACGAGATTTTCGCGAACGGATTCGAGGGACCTCCTCCCGTCTGAGTAACGATTGCGCCGTCTAAGCACTGCGCTCAATCGTGTGGAACCAGCGTCAACAGGCGCCGCGGCATGTCCGACGGCATGCCCTTGCGTTGTAGCGTCGCAAGCGGATGGTCGACGTTGTCATCCAACATGAACTCGGGCCGCAACTCGTCGCCGCGCTGACGCACGCCGACCTCGAGTCCGAGTGTCGACTTCCGCTGAAACAACAAGTCGTTCGCGATCAGGCCGCAAGCCCCGCGCTGGAGTCGACGTTCGGTATCGTTGCCATCGATGTCGCGCGTGCCGCGCGCAGGATCGAGGCGTTCCACCCAGACGCCGAAACGATACGGGTCGTTCGCGCCGGCAACCGGCACCGGCAGCAGGCCGCGCACGAAGCGACGACGGCCATCGAGCAGCAACTCGTCGCGATCATCGTCCTGCACGCGATGACGCCATTGCCAGCGCGACATCGTGCCGAGGCAGTCGGGAAAGTTGTGGCTGATTTCCATGTTCGCATGCACGCGGCCACAGGACCCGCACGCGCGATCGCCCGGCTGTGCTGGAACTGCAATGCGTTTGGCACAGATCGGCGCGAGCAGCTGACGACGCGTCCACGCACGCGCTACCTCCGCGATGCGCGGGTCGCGTTGCCAGATTTCGAGCGCGCACTTCATCGCGCGGCGATACAGCGGATGCGCACGCGCTTCGCTGCGCCCGAGCAAAGTCGCATTGGCGGGATCGAGCGGCGCCTCGTCCCTCTCGAGCACGTCGAGGCCGCTGCGCGATTCGAATTGCGAGTGGCGCACGGCAAACATCACGTGCCGATCACCTTCGTCGAGTGCGATCGTCGAATCGACGCGACCCATGCTGCCCTCGACCCAATGCAAGGTGTAGGAGCCCAAGGGTCGGCCCTTGTGGGCAAGCAGGCCGAAGCCACGCCGATGCACGCGGCCGCAGCAATTGCAGATATCGTCGTCGATGTCGGTCAGAGGCAGCACGCGCAACGCGCGCGTGGCGTACGCGTTCCACAAGCGCGGATAGCGATCCCTGAGAATTTCCGGGTGCGTCCATCGCTGACCGGATTCGGGTTCGCCATCGAGCAAGGGCGCCAGATCGCGCGCAGGCGGTGGCGCGACTTGAACGTAAAGATCGCGATCGAATCGCTCCGCATAGATCCGCTGCGCGACGTCGAGCACATCGTCGTAGCGCGGCCGACGGCGTCGACCGAACAGCGTGCGCGTCAACGCGGTGATCACCGCATCCGGATCGGATCGGGCACGCAACGCGACGTGGCGCCCCTGGAAGAGCAGCCACGCGGCGAAGCCATCGTAGTCGTGCGGATCCAGCGGCTCGTGCACGAGACTGGCCGCCGACCACAATGCGGGCGTGCGCAAGTCGGCGATGGCGACGTCGAATCCGTGCTGGAAATCTTCGAGTTCGCCTGCCGACATCGACGCGAGGCGAAGTCGCAGCGCTGCCTCGACGCGTCGCGGCTGCTGGCGCGGCACGCCGAGGCGATCCACGACATCGAAAAACGTGCGTGTCCCGGCGTCCCTGTCGTTGTGCATACGTTTCCGTTGGATGCGCCGCCGGTTCGTTGCCGGCGGCGCAGCGGATCACATCGCGGCGATCATGCGGTCGCCGAATTCCGAGCACTTCACTTCGGTTGCGCCTTCCATCAGACGCGCGAAATCATAGGTCACGTGCTTGCCCGCAATCGCCTTGTCCATCGCCGAGATGATCGCATCGGCGGCTTCGGTCCAGCCCATGTAACGCAGCATCATCTCGCCGGAGAGGATTTCCGAACCCGGATTGACCTTGTCGAGGTTCGCGTACTTCGGCGCGGTGCCATGGGTCGCTTCGAACACGGCGTGGCCGGTCACGTAGTTGATGTTGCCACCGGGCGCAATGCCGATACCGCCGACCTGCGCGGCGAGCGCGTCGGAAAGGTAGTCGCCGTTGAGGTTCAGCGTCGCGACCACGTCGTAGTCGGCCGGGCGCAGCAGGATCTGCTGCAGGAACGCATCCGCGATCGCGTCCTTGACCGTGATCGTCTTGCCGGTCTGCGGATTCTTGAAGGTCATCCAGGGGCCGCCATCGAGTTCCACCGCGCCGAATTCCTTCTGCGCGAGCGCATAGCCCCAATCGCGGAAGCCGCCTTCGGTGAACTTCATGATGTTGCCCTTGTGCACCAGCGTCACCGAAGAGCGGTCGTTGTCGACCGCATATTTCAGCGCTGCGCGCACGAGACGCTCGGTGCCGTCCTTCGACACCGGCTTGATGCCGAAGCCGGAGGTATCCGGGAAGCGGATCTTCTTGTAGCGATCGGGGAAGTGCTCCTTGATCAGCGCGGCGAACTTCTTCGCGTCGTCGGTGCCTTCCTGGAATTCGATGCCTGCGTAGATGTCTTCTGTGTTCTCGCGAAAGATCGTCATGTCGACCTTGGACGGATCCTTCACCGGCGAGGGCACGCCCTTGAACCAGCGCACCGGGCGCAGGCAGGTGTAGAGATCGAGCATCTGGCGCAGCGCGACGTTGAGCGAACGGATGCCGCCGCCGACCGGCGTGGTCAGCGGGCCCTTGATCGAGACCAGGTATTCGCGGCACGCCGCAACGGTTTCGTCGGGCAGCCAGTTGCCGACCTGGTTGAACGCTTTTTCGCCGGCCAGCACTTCCATCCAGTGGATCTTGCGTTTGCCGCCATAGGATTTTTCGACCGCGGCGTCGAGGACGCGCACGGCGGCGCGCCAGATGTCGGGGCCGGTGCCGTCGCCTTCGATGAAGGGAATGATCGGCTGATCCGGCACCGTGAGGATGCCGTTCGCGATCGTGATCTTGGCGCCGCCAGCGGGCGGCGTGGGGGAGGCTTGCGTCATTGGGTTC
>JBDSBK010000096.1:0-6100 GCA_039921645.1 Dokdonella sp. | reverse complement strand
GCTGTTCAGTCGACCGACGGCTACGCCTGCAGCGAGCGCGCCGCCCGCCAGCGCCTGCTCGAACAATCGTTCGCCGGTACTCGGCGTCTGCGCGTTCGCGCTGACATTGCGATGTCGCGTGATCAGGCGCTGGCCGTATTCGAGCCAGCGCAATTCCTCGACTGGCGACACCGAGATGTGGCTGTCCGAACCAATGCCGATGGCACCACCGGCATCGAGCCATGCGTTGAGCGGAAACAAGCCGTCGCCGAGATTCGCTTCGGTGGTCGGACACAGACCCGCGACAGCGCCGGTCGCGGCGGCGCGGCGCGTCTCGTCGTCGGTCATGTGGGTCGCATGCACGAGGCACCAGCGCCGATCGAGCGGCGCATGCTCGAGCAGCCATTCAACCGGGCGCGCGTTGCGGATCGCGAGGCTGTCCTGCACTTCGCCGATCTGCTCGGCGATATGGATGTGCACCGGCATCGACGATGCGGACCGCTGCGCCGCCGATGGTGGCAGCGCGTCGATACCCGCGAGCACGGCGCGCATCGCGTCGGGCGGCACGGCGCGCAGCGAATGCAGTGCAATGCCGACGTTCATCAGCGGCGATTCCAGCGATCGCAGCCGCTCGACGAGGCGCAGGAATCCATCGACATCGAGGCCGAAACGACGCTGGCGCTCCGACAGCGGCCGCCCGTCGAACCCGCCTGTCATGTACAGCGTCGGCAACAACGTGAGACCGATGCCGGCGTCCTGTGCGGCCTCGATCAGGGCCAGCGACATGGCGGCCGGATCCGCATACGGCCGTCCATCCGGCTGATGATGCAGGTAGTGGAATTCGCAAACCTGGGTGTACCCGGCCTTGAGCATCTCGACATAGAGCTGGGTCGCGATCGCACGCAGATCGTCGGGACCCACGCGACCGGCGAACGCGTACATGACTTCGCGCCAGCTCCAGAAGCTGTCGTCGTGACTTCCCTGCCTTTCAGCGAGCCCCGCCATCGCACGCTGGAATGCGTGCGAATGCAGATTGGGCATGCCCGGTACGACAAATTTGCCGAGTTGGACGGCAACCTCATGCGTGCTGCCGGCATCCAGCGCGCGTCGAATGATCGACCCGTCAACCTGGAAGCGCGCGTTGCGCGCGAAGCCCTGCGGCAACCACGCGTGCCCGGCGTCATGGACATTGTTGGACATCGTCGATCCGGTTCAGCGAAGCGGCGAGACTAGCCGCGCGCCGCCGCCATTTCCAGTCGGCGCGACACGCGCGCGGATGTACTGGTTTTCTGTTCGATACTCCGGCGGACTGAGCCGCAGGGAGGGATACGGTGCTAGGCTCGCGCGACAGGGGAAATTGATTCGTTCAGCCAAGATCCAGAGCCGAAACCAGAATGGGGATTCTCACGATGCTCAATTGCAGATACCTCGCCGCAGCCGTTGCAATGGCATGCGGCATCGCATCAGCGGCTACGACCGGCGCCATTGCTCCGACAAGCTTTACTGGCAATTTCAAGTCCGTCGACCAAGTCGCAACCGCGCGCTTCGCCGCGCAAGATCTCAAGACAATCGCGGAGGAAGACGCGCTGCGCGAAGCAGCCGGCAATCCGATGCGTTTCGCGATCGCACACGACAGTTCGGTCGATGCGCGATCCGCCGGCACCTGGGAACAGAAGGGTGATCGCAGCGTCTGGCGCTATCGCGTCGCGGCCGAGAATACCGCTTCGTGGAATTTCGGTTTCACGCGCTACCACCTGCCGGCCAGTGCGCGCCTTTTCCTGTATGCCAGCAAGGATCACGAGCAACTCGCTGGGCCATACGATGCTTCACACAACGAACTGCGCCAGCTGTGGACACCGATCATCGCGTCGTCGGACGTCATGCTCGAACTCGATGTCGCAACCAGCGAACGCAGCAAGGTCGATCTCCTGCTCGGCAAGATCAACCAGGGCTATCGCGGCTTCGGCACCAACAGCAAGGGTTATCAGCAGCCCGGCCTGCACCTGAACGGTGACGGCAAATCGGCCTGTTCTCCGGATGCGATCAAGTCCGGCTCCTGCAACATGGACGTCGCCTGCCTCGACTCGGCGGATCCGTGGAACAACCCACGTCGTTCGGTCGGCGCCTACACGATTGCCGGTACCGATACGTGCACCGGCTCGCTGGTCAACAACACCGCTGGCGATCGCAGCCTGCTGTTCATCACGGCCAGTCATTGCAACGTCGTCGCCAACCCGGCCGGCATCGTCGTCTACTGGAATTTCGAGTCGCCGACCTGCCGTACGCCCGGCAGCGCCGCGAGCGGCAATGCCCTTCCAAAACCGACGACGACGAGCAGCGGCTCGACCTTCCTCGGCCGCACGCGCAATCCGTTCAACAGCGGCGATTGCACCAACGGTGCGGTTTGTTCGGACAACACGCTCGTCAAGCTCAGCGGCGCTGCGGACCCCGCATGGAACCTGTTCTGGGCCGGTTGGGATCACACCAGCACGGGCGCCACCTGTGTACCGGGTCCGACGGCTTCGTCGACGGTCGGCGAGTGCGCCGGCATCCACCACCCGAACGTCGACGAGAAGCGCATTACCTTCGTCGAGCAGAACTTCGTGATCGGCGGCATCAGCGGCGGCACCAATACGCACTGGCATGCGTTCTGGGATCCAACCCCGCCGATCCTGCCGAACATCATTGCCCCGCCGCCGACATTGCCACCGGGCGTGACCGAACCGGGCTCGTCGGGTTCGCCGCTGTACAACGCGAGCCAGCGTCTGGTCGGCGTGCTCAGCGGTGGCCCGTCTGCCTGCGGCGCGACCGGTGCCAACCTGTCGGACTTCTATGGGCAGCTTTCCGTCGCCTGGGAAGGCGAAGGCACGCCCGCGACGCGCATGAAGGATTGGCTCGATCCGACCTCCAGCGGCGCGACGGCGATCGACGGCATCGGAATGACGCCGTTCAATTTCACCCTCACTCCAGCGTCGGTATCGGTGTGCACGACCACGGACACCGCCACGGTCAATCTCGCTGCGACATACGATGTCGGCTTCACTGGCACGGTCGCGCTCGCAGCAACCGGCAATCCGCCGCCGAGCACGGCCGTGTTCGCGCCGACGACGATGACGCCGCCGACGGCGGCATCGGTGCTGACGCTGGGTGGATTGTCGGCGGTCACGCCCGGCGACTACATCGTGACGGTGACGGGCATCAGCGGCGCAGACACGGTCAGCAAGACGCTGCCGCTGTCGGTCGCAGGAGCGCTGTCCGGCAGCGTCACATTGACGGCACCTGCCGACGCCGCGACTGGCGTTTCAACCAGCCCGACCTTGACCTGGCAAGCGCTCTCTGGCGCCGCCTCGTACACCGTCGAAATCGCGACGGATACCGCGTTTACGAATATCGTCGCGACCCAGTCCGGTATCAGCGGCACCAGCTACGCGGCAAGTGGATTGAGTCCCTCGACGACGTACTACTGGCGCGTGAAGCCGACCAACGGTTGCGGTGACGGCACGGTATCCGCGGTGTTCAGCTTCACGACCGCGAACATCATCTGCCACAGCCCGGCGTTGGCGATTCCCGACACCACTCCCGCTGGCGTCAACGACACCATCACGCTGACCGACACGTCGGTATTGTCCGGACTGACCCTGCAGATCAAGGCAACGCACACCTACGTCGGCGATCTCAAGTTCACGCTGTCGAAGGATGCGGCAACGTCCGCGGTCATCGATCGTCCGGGTTATACGGGCACCGGATTCGGCTGCAGCAACAACGACATCGACGTCACGCTCGACGACGCCGCGGGCAGCCCTGTCGAAGGCGCCTGCAGCGCGACGCCGCCAGCGCTCGGCGGCACCTTGTCGCCGAACGCGCCCGGCCTTGCACCGTTCACCGGCCTGTCGCTCGCCGGCACATGGACCTTGAACGTGTCCGACAATGCCGGCGGGGACATCGGCACGCTCACGGAATGGTGCCTGGTGCCGCAGGTCGTGGTCAGCGACGTGATCTTCGCCGACGGTTTCGACGTCTCCACACCGTAAGCGACCGTATCTGTTTTGCTTCGAGGGGCCGCAATTGCGGCCCCTTTTTTTTGCGACGGTCTCCTCCACCGACACCGCCTTGCATTGACGCGGATTGGCACGCAGATCGATGATGCGAGCCCGTCCGTGACCATCGAAGCATGCGCATCCACGTCCTTCCATCGAGCCGCGTTCCTGCGGCATCTCAATCCGATTGCATTTTGCAAACCGGTGGATCGCGATGAAGTCGGGCATCTGGGACGGCCTGCTGCACGACTGCCGCATCGCGACGATGACTGATGACGCCTACGGTCTGATCGAAAACGGCGCGCTTGGCTGGAAAGGCGGCGTGCTGACGTATGCAGGATCGATCGACGATCTTCCTGCGGCACCGCAGGAACTCGCCGACTTCGTCGCATCGGCTGGCGGACGTCTCGTGACGCCGGGATTGATCGACTGCCATACGCATCTGGTTTTCGGCGGCGACCGCGCCGACGAATTCGAGCGTCGTCTGAATGGCGCGAGCTACGAGGAAATCGCGCGCAGTGGCGGCGGCATTATTTCCAGCGTGCGCGCAACACGTGCTTTGGACGAGGATGCACTGCTGGCGCAATCCCTGCCGCGTGCGCGCGCCCTGGTGGCCGATGGCGTGACGACCATCGAGATCAAATCGGGTTACGGCCTCGATCTGGACAGTGAATCGAAAATGCTGCGCGTTGCCCGGCGCATCGGCTCGGAACTCGGCATCGGCGTGCGCACGACCCTGCTTGCCGCGCACGCGTTGCCACCGGAATTCGCCGGGCGCGCGGACGACTATATCGACGAGATCTGCACGACAATGCTGCCGGCCATCGCGCGCCAAGGCATCGCCGACGCCGTCGATGCGTTCTGCGAGAAGATCGCGTTCACGCCTGCGCAGACACGTCGCGTATTCGAAAAATCGCGCGAGCTGGGCCTGCCGGTCAAGCTGCACGCGGACCAACTGTCCGATCTCGACGGCGCAGCGCTGGCCGCGGAATTCCACGCGCTATCCGCCGACCACCTCGAATGGACCAGCGATGCCGGTGTGCGCGCGATGGCCGAACGCGGCACCGTCGCGGTGTTGCTGCCGGGCGCGTTCTACGCGTTGCGCGAAACGAAACTTCCGCCGATGGAATCCCTGCGCGAACACGGCGTACGGATCGCGATCGCGAGCGACATGAATCCGGGCACGTCGCCCCTGCTTTCGCTGCGCCTTGCTCTCAACATGGCTTGCATCGCGTTTCGCATGACACCCAAGGACGCGTTGCGCGGCGCGACCGTCCACGCCGCGCGCGCCCTCGGCCTCGACGACCGCGGTGTGCTTGCCGCCGGCAAGCGCGCGGATTTCGTCGTATGGAACGCCGAACGCCCGGCGGAACTTTGTTACTGGATCGGCGGTACGCTCGCACGCGACGTGTACTCGGGCGGACGAAAAGTCTCCGCCTGACCTATAACGTGAGACCGCTTTCGAAGCGACGCTCGCGTTGCGTGATCGGGTCGATGAAGGTCAGGGTCTTCGCCAGCAGTTTCAGCGGCCGGCTGTAGTCGTCGTCGCGGCGCGATTCGGGCGGCGCGAGTTGCGGATAGAAATCGTCGTTGACGATCGCTGCACCGAGCGCCGCCATGTGTACGCGAAGCTGGTGTTTCCGGCCGGTCACAGGGGCGAGTGCGTAGCGCCAGATTTCGCCATCGCGATCGAGCACGTCGATGCGCGTCTCGCTGTTGGGTACTCCTGCGGTTTCCTGCACGCGAAAAAACGGCTCGGCGGGCGCGAGACGTGTCATGCGCGTCAACGGAAAGTCGAATTTTTGCAGCGCAGGCGCCAGCGCTTCGTAGCGCTTGCCGATTTTTCGCTCACGGAACAGCGACTGATACAAGGCGCGCGTCGCCGGATTGACGGAGAACAACACCAAGCCCGCCGTTCCACGATCGATGCGGTGCAGCGGCACGAGATCGGCGTTCCCGTAGCGCCGCCGCAACCGCGCCAGCACGGTCTCCTCGACATGCCGTCCGGCCGGCACGACCGGCAGGAAGTGCGGCTTGTCGACGACGATCAGGTGCTCATCGGCATGCAGGATGGATTCTGCAAA
>JBDSBK010000095.1:0-3379 GCA_039921645.1 Dokdonella sp. | reverse complement strand
TACGGTGAGCGCGGATGAAACGGCGTGGTCTCGCGCTGCGGCGTCTCGCGCACGAGGCCGTAGAGTTCCGATGTCGACGCCTGATAGAACCGGCAGCGATCACCGAGACCGAGGCTGCGCATGGCTTCGAGCACGCGCAATGTGCCGATTCCGTCCGCATTCGCGGTGTATTCGGGTTCCTCGAACGAAACCGCGACGTGACTCTGCGCCGCCAAGTTGTAAATTTCGTCGGGCTTCACCTGCTGAATCACGCGCAACAGGCTCAGCGAATCGGTCATGTCGCCATAGTGCAGGCGCACGCCGGGACGACCTTCATCGAGCTCGTGATAGAGATGATCGATGCGCTCGCTGTTGAACGACGACGCACGGCGCTTGAGACCGTGGACTTCGTAACCCTTGGCCAGCAGCAATTCGGCGAGATAGGCGCCATCCTGGCCGGTTACCCCGGTGATCAAAGCTCTCTTGTTGCTCATGCGCGTCACACTGCTCCGGTTTTCACTATTGCCCTGCCTTTCCCGACATGGAAGGGGTCGCGAATAGTAACCGCGCAGGTCAGGCCGGTACAGCGTGCTCCGGCCACCGCACCATCAGCCGCGAACCTCGAATCCGCCGCTGAAGATGACGTCGGTCGTCGTCGGAGGCGCGCCGGCGGCAATCCAGTCGAACATCAACGCCTGCTCCTCAGGCTGCAGCGGATCGCGGCCAAACGGCATGCGATGGCCGATGCCCGGAGTGTCGCAATTGACCTTGAGGAACAACAGGCTCTGATCGGGATGATTCGGCACAACGCGGGTAAACGCGGTGTCCTGCGAACTGGGCACGTTGAAGATATGCGACCAGGAACCCCCGGCGCTGAGATCCAGGTCCGCCGGCAGCGGCGGATCGCCGGCGTGGCATTCGATGCAATGATTGTCGAAGATGCCCTGGATCGCCGACTGATAGTCGATCGTGAACTGGACGGGCACGGCGTCGAGACTGGTGCATCCGCTCGCTGTGGGGTCGAATGAGCTGTCACGCGAGAAGACGGACAACGGCATTGCCGCCCCCAGCAGGCAATGCAGGGCGGTACGCCAGAATTTCGTCACGCCCCTGCCGGACGACTCGCCGAAAAAACGCAGTCGCCTCACCCCAGGAAACCGAGATTCCGGAACGAAGCGTTGAAGTCGGCGAGGTTCGGGAAAATCGCATCGAGATCGGTACTCGACGTTATGCCCAACCAGCGCGCAAGGGTCGCGGCGTACTGCTCGACGGCGATGCCCGGAATGAACTGGCCGCGCGAAAAATTGCCGCTGTTGTTGAGCGACTGATCGGGGAAACCGGAGATCGGACCACCGCCATTGGCGTAAAGCCGACCGCCCTGCACTGCGCCGCCCATCGCCATCTGGATGCTGCCCCAGCCGTGATCGGAGCCGTTGCCGTTGGAGGACAGCGTGCGCCCGAATTCGCTCATCGTGAATGCCGTCACGTCATTGGTCGCGCCGATCTCGGTCATCGCGTCGGAGAACGACTGCAGCGCCGTCGACACCTTGCCCAGCAGGGCGCCGTGCGCATTTGCGCCATCGCCCATGAGGTCGGAATGCAGGTCGAAGCCACCGAGCCTGACGTAATAGATCTGGCGCGCAGCATAATTGTTCTTGCGACTGAGCCTGATCATCCGCGCCACCGACAGGAGTTGGCTGGCGAGCGAATTGTTGGTGGTCACGAACGGAGTGGATATCTGCCCGTCCGCGTGGGAAAGGCCGTCGTACAGCAACGCGAAAAGATCCCGCCCGCGCTCGAACGTCTTCGCGTACTCGTTCGTGAACATGTCCTGATAGGTGTCTTGCAGCAGATGGTTCAGGGCGACGTCGCGCTGGCCCGAGGTACCGGTGCAGTTGGTTGGATTGCATACCCCCGACAGCTGCGACAACGGGTTGGTCGTGCCGCTCGACGACGACGACATCTGGTACGGGAAGAGTTGCGTGCCGACCTCGAACTTGTTGCTGCCGGCGATCGAGATGCACGGCGAGAGCACTGCATTGTTCCCGGGCGGGAATTGCGGGCGCAGTTTCGCCATCGACGAACCGCCCCAGCCGAAACGATTGTTCGCTGCGGTACCCACATGCCAGAGATTTTCCTGATCGCTGTGCGAATACAACTGCGGCGGACGATTGGCAACCGTTGCGTAGTCGGTCTTGTTGATCGGCTTGATCAGCGGCCCGGTATTTGCCACGAAAGCGACACGCCCGGCCGCGTACTGGTTCTTGATCTCCGGCATTTTCGAATGCAGGAAATACTGCTGCGACGTGGCCGAATCGGTCACGACTTGCGCCGCGATCTGCGCAGGCGTCGACGGTCGCGGCAAACCCAGGCCACCGGGATTGCTCGTCGCATCGTAGGTACCGCTGCGGGAAGCGGCGTAGGTGTTGTAGCGAGCCTGATCGTAGGGAACCAGCATGTTCCACGCGTCATTGCCACCGGCGAGGTAGACACAGACGAGGGCGCGGTATCCGGTCAGCGACGACGGCGCGGCCGCGGCAAGCGCGGTGCCCATCATGCGAAGTTGCGGAATCATCGCTGCTGCACCACCACTGGCGGCGAGACAGGCGAGTTGGCGAATGAAATCGCGACGGCTGCGGCGATCGATCGACATGGGAGGTCCTCAGCGCTGCGTCGCGTATTCGGGTGAAAGGGTGATCACGTAAACGAGCGACCAGGCTTTTTCCTGCGCACTCGCTCCGCTCATGTAATCGAGCATGTTGATCAAGGTTGCGCGCATGTTCGAACTCATGCTGCCGTAGAGCATGCGCGCGTTCGCCATGTCGACCATCGTTGCGGGTGTGGCGACATTCGCCGCAAGCGTCGCCAGGTTCAGCAGCGGGCGATCGGTCGACAGCGTCTGATTGTCCGGCGGGAGGTTCATGCCGACATAGGCACGCCGCGTGAAGTTGTAGAAGAGGTTGCCGGTCGAGTAGGTCGAAGATTCGTTGGTGATCTGCAGTTCCGGCGAGTACAGATCCTGGTCTGCAAACGGCCCGGGTTGCTGGTAGTCGGGCTCGTAGAAATTGAAAACGGTCGGCGAACCGAGCGGCTTCTGACCCATCGTCGAGAGGAAGGAATTCCCCGCGATCATGACGACCTCGCCATAGGCGTTAGGTGCCTGCGGCTGCGCGTCCCACGCACGCCACAGCGCGGTCAGGCGCAGCAGCGGCTCGCGCAACTTGCCGTAGCTGACGGCGGCAGGCGGTGTACGCGCTTCGGTGTCGAGCAGGATCGCTCGGATCACGGCGCCGAGGTCGCCGCGTTCGTGCAGAGCCGTACCGTTGTCCTCGAATACGTTGGCGATGCGTTCGATGTAGGCAGGCGAAGGATTGCTGGTGACGAACCGCTGGATCAGCTG
>JBDSBK010000094.1:0-6446 GCA_039921645.1 Dokdonella sp. | reverse complement strand
GGTTGCGACAGCGGCGCTGTCGAAGTCGGTGGCAGCCTGACCGATCTGATTTTTTACGACGGCTTTGAGTGAAGGGCGGGCGCTGCGCCAGCGGGCGCTCATGACGCATGCATCGCCTCGCAACTCGCCTCGTTCTGGCGCGACCGCTCGACAGAAGAATGATCCGCAGCGCTCACAATCTGCGTCAATCGATCGCATCGCGCCGCATCCCGTGCAGCGGCAAAACGTGTTGCGCCGAATGGAAAAAGACTCGCGCAACCCGGTTGCGCGAGTCTGCTTGCAACAAGCGCCGACACCTCGTCGGCGCAACGGGTGCCGAACGCTATTTCTCGCAAGCGTTGCCGTGCGAGGGACGAGCGCCCTTCGCGACCGCGTCGGCTTCGCTCATGTAATCGCCTTGCTTGGTCCTGCCGTAGTAGCGATCGCCCTCGCAGTGGTAGACCTTCGTTTCGCTGTTGACCCAGACCTTGCCTTTTCCGCCGCCTGCCGCTGGCACCGTCGGCATTACCGGAGGCGCAGGCGCGGCAGCGGGCGGCGCCGCCGGCATTTTCGAGGCGGGCGGCGCAGGGGCCGGTGCCACCGGCGCGGGGGTCATTTTCGGAGCGGCCGCAGGCGCAGCGGTTGGCGGTGCGGCTGGTATCGGCGCCGTCGTCTTGGCCGGCGCTGCAGCAGTCGCTCCATACCAGTCCTGGACGCCCTTGTGGCCGCGGCAAGCGCCTTTCTTCGTTTCGCCGGTGTAGTAAGTGCCGTCCTTGCACAGGCCTGTCGCACCGGAAGGAGCGGCGGCGGTCGAGGCGGCGGCGGGCACGGTGGCTTTCGCGCCCGATGTCTTTTCGACGGCCGGCGCAGCCGCCGCGCCGTACCATTCCTGCACGCCTTTGTGCCCGCGGCAAGCGCCCTTCTTGGTGTCGCCGGTGGAATAGCTGCCGTCCTTGCACAGGCCGGTGGCATCGGCGGGCTTCACTGAAGACGCCGCTGTCGGAACGGCGGCAGGCGCGGTGGCTGCGTTGTCCTTCTTCGCTTTCTTCGTTCGCTTGTCTGCCGGCGCTGCCGCGGCATCGTTCGCGGCCGGCGCGGCGGCATCGCCTGCGTACCAGTCCTTGACGCCCTTGTGGCCGCGACAGGCCCCTTTCTTGGTGGCGCCCGAGTAGTAGGTGCCGTCCTTGCAAAGTCCGGTGCTGCCGGCGGGTGCAGCGGCGGGAGCCTGGGCGTGCGCAGCGGAGGCTGCGACGAACCCGAAACCAAGGGCTATCGACACGAGTAGCGCTTTCATTTCACTTCTCCTGACGGGTTGGATCTACGGCGGCGTTCCATGATGGAAGCGCGCGCAGCATGCCAGAAACAAATGAAAGGCCATGTTGCAATGCGTGGCGACAGGGTGCCGTGGGCGGGCTGCATGACGCACGCGCAGTGCGACCTGAAAAAGCCGATTCAGGTCCCCAAGTCACGCCGATCCGGACACGGGCTTGAATTGGGGGATGGACTCGACCGTTCGGGGCCGGCATGACGTGCGCTGAACGCGCAGACGGCATGCCGGTTCAACTGCCGACCGTCACCTCGTCGACGCGGAAATCGTCGATGTTCCCGGCACGGAAGTGACGCCGCTGTCTTCAAAACCGTCCTTGAAGATCGTGTCGTCGAGCGTCACGGTGAATGCGACCGGCACGCTGGTCAATGCATGCGCACCGTCATTGCTGTGCACGCATACCTTGGCGGTGTAACTGCCCGCGGCGAGGCCCGTCGCGTTCAAGCTCACGCTCACGCTGGCTGCTGTCGCGCTTGCATTCACGCTTCCGCTCGCCGGCGCAACCGACAGCCAGCTGACGGCCGTCGGCGACGCGCAGTCGGCGCTCGCCGTGTCGAGGTTCCACGTCAGCGCAGCGTTGCCGGTGTTGCCGATGCCGAGCGGCGTGGTCGTTGTTTGACCGACAGCAGCGATACCGCTCAGCGATGTCGGCGTGACGTTGATCACCGGCGCGGGGATGGCGGTCACGGTGAACGTGACGGGCACGCTGGTCAACGCATGCGCACTGTCGTTGCTGTGCACGCACACCTTGGCGGTGTAGTTGCCCGCCGCGAGGGTGCTCGCGTCCAACGTCACGGTCACGTTGGCCGCGGACGCGCCGGCATTCACGCCGCCGCTGGTTGGCGCGAGCGAAAGCCAGCTGACGGCTGCCGGTGTCGCGCAGTCTGCGCTTGCCATATCGACATTCCATGTCAATGCGGCATTGCCGGTGTTGCCGATGCTCAGCGGCTTCGACGTGGTTTGACCCGCGACAGCCGTGGCGCTGAGCGATGACGGGGTGACGTTGATCACCGGTGCAGGTACGGCGGTCACGGTGAACGTGACGGGCACGCTGGTCAACGCATGCGCATTGTCGTTGCTGTGCACGCACACCTTGGCGGTGTAGTTGCCCGCCGCGAGGCTGGTCGCATTCAAGGTCACGGTCACGTTGGCTGCGGACGCGCTCGCATTCACGCTGCCACTGGTGGGTGCGAGCGAAAGCCAGCTGACGGCTGCCGGCGTCGCGCAGTCGGCGCTCGCGGTGTCGACGTTCCACGTCAACGTGGCGTTGCCGGTGTTGCCGATGCTCAGCGGCTTCGTCGTGGTCTGACCCGCAACAGCGTTGGTACTGATCGATGCTGGCGTGACACTGATCACCGGCGCGGGCGGAGGCGTCGTCGTGAAGTTGAACGTTGCGCTGGGCGTGGCTGTTCCGCAGAGGTTGCTCGCGGTCACGCGCCAATACAGCTGGGTGCCCGCGGGCAGCGCTGCCGAGGGTTGAAACGACGTCGATCCACCGGGCAGTGTCTGCGAGAGCAGGATGCTGCTGAACGTCGGGCTGGTGGAGATCTCGATCAGGTAATTGGCGACCTGTTGAGACGCGACCCATGAAAACAGCGGCTGTGCCGGCTGGTTGGTCGCGTTGTTCGCGGGCGCGCTGAGCGTTACCGCGCCGGGTACCTGGGTCGTGACATTCACATCGAGCGTGAGATCGTGGTCGGCGCCATCCGCGCTGCCACGCAGGATCACGCTGTGCGTGCCGGCGCCGGCCGCATTGGTGACATTGAGGTTCGCATTGCTCGTCGTCGCCGGCGGCGTCACCGGATTCACGGTATAGCTGCCCGCGAAGCCCGCAGGCAGGCCGGGTGGGCCGTAGCTCATCGTGATCGGGCTGCTGAACCCGTTGACCGCCGCGACCGTAATGGTGACCGGCTGCAGGTTCACCGGGGTGGGCGTGGCCGCGCACACATTCTGGTTGAGATTGCTGCCGGTCAGCGTGAACGAACCCTGGTTGCCGCAGCCGTCGAAGCGGAACGATGCGACGCGCGTCGTCCACTTGTTGCTCGCGGTCATGTACTCGCCGGTGAGCCAGAACGTGCAGCCATCCGCTGGATCGATGCCCATCTGGTGGTAGTCGCCCCAGCGGTCCGCAGCGGTTTGCGAGGTGGTGCCTGCGATGATGCTGGTCTCGGCCTGCGTCATCACACCGAGCGGATCGCCGGCGAGACGACCGGTATAACGGAGGCCCGGATAGACGGCCGGCGTCGCACGCGCAACGCTGTAGCCGAGCGCGATATTGCCGGATTGATCCATGCCGACCGCCCCCATCCAGCGGCTGATCTGTCCGCCCGAATCCGTCGGTGCGAACGTGCCTTGCTGGTACATCGACCAGGTGCCGGCATTGCCGCCGGTGCGGCGCAGTTCGAACCAGCGCACGCCGGCGATGTTGCCGGTCTGGATCTGCGTCACGTGATTGCCGACCAGCGACTCGTGATCGCCGAAATTTCGGTAGTACAGCGGAAACATCAGGACTTCGAGCAAGGGATCGAGCGTCTGCGTGGTGCCGGGCTGGTGAATCGCGCCGAAGCCGCTGCCGACGCTGAAGTTCGAATCGAATTCCGCCTCGTTGACGCGGATCGGCCCGGTCAACGCGCTGTTCGCGGGCGTGGTCCAGTTGACGTGGAAGGTGAAGAGTTCGATGTAGTCCCTGGTCGAATCGTTGCCGCCGGAATTGTTGCGCTCGTCGTCGTTGTCGCGCGCGAAGATGCCCGGCGCGCCAGCGGGCGGAGGTGTCGCGCCATTGATCGAGGCGGGCATCACCATCTGGAAGCCGAGGCCGCTCAGCGAAGGTATCGCCTTGCGCTGCAACGTCGCCGGTTGTGCAACCAGCATCTTGGCGCGGTCGAGTGCATACACGGCGGGACCTTCGTTGGCGCCGACGTAGTACGCGTCCGGCCATACGCCGTATTTCGGGTAGTCCGGAAAACTCGGCGTCGTGAACACGTAACGCGTCCATGTCGTGCTGACCGGGTTTGCGGTCGCGCTGAGGTAGACGCAGAGATTGTTGCCGCTGTTGGAGAATTCGGTGAACAGCCAGCGTTGCGCGAGCTGGTCGAACACGACCACGCCGTCGCCGAGACCGGTCGCACAGGCGCCGCCGCTGCCAAGGCCGTCCATGCTGAAAGGGCCCGCGGCAATGCTGCCGTTGCTCGTATTGAAGATCTTGTACAGCGCGCCGCCGCTGCCGTTGATCGCTTGTACGTAGTAGCCGCCGCCGACATCGCCGGACGGGTCGGGCGGATAGACCCCGGTGTTGCCTTGCGCCAGCACGTTGACCAGCGGCGTCGTGAACGAGTCCGTGCTGACCGGAGTGCGCACTTCGCGCTGCAACTGCACGAGCAGATCGCCGCCGAGGACCGGGTTCACCGGCGTGGGCGGATGACGCTGCATGTCTTCCTCGCCATGGAACTGGCGCGGAATTTCGCGTATCGGGTCGCCCGGCTTCCATTCCGCAACCAGCGGGCGCTGGCGCGCATCCAGGAAGAACTGCTCGGGAATGGACGGCTGGCTGACGTAGTCGGCACCGGTGCTGACGATGACGCCTTCGGTGCCCTGCGGCTCGGTCGCGAAGGCGGATGTCGACGCCGCCGCCAGCAGCATGGCGGTGAAAACCGATTTGACGAAAAATTGCATGCCGAACTCCTGGATTCAACCCGAGTCCCGGCAGCACGCACGACTCTGCGCCTGTTTTAAGTCCACAGGCGGAGTCAGTCGTCGTCTCCGGGGTCCGCGGTATCCTCGCCCATGAGCACGAGCTGTTCAAGCACCAGTTCTCCGCTGCGGCTGCGTACGCGCAGCGGCGAGGTGCCCAGGCCGAAGTGCGCAGCGGCGCGGTGGCGTCCTGCGGCGACCTCATCGACGCTGAGCCCGAAGTCGGTGCCGAGACGGCCGCCGGTTTCGGCGTCGAGTGCAATATCGCCGAAAGTCGGCACCATCAGCACGATTCGGCCGCTATCCGTCGCGATCTCGCTGTCGCCGTGCCAGCGTGCGCCGATCGCGGTAGCGCGGATTTCGCCGGATACCGAATGCAGAAGCAGGCGATCGTGGCCGGAGGCGAGCACGCGTCCCGAATCCGTCGTTGCCTCCAACGGACCGGCACGTCGCTTGGCCGAGATGCGGCCGCTGCGGGTGCTCAGTGCAAGAGCCAGGTCATTGGGCAGGAATACCGCGATGTCCACGCGTCCCGGCGCGGCGCCGTCGACTTCAATGCGCAGTGTGTCGCCTTCGCGACGGCTTCGGAATTTCGCCTCCGCGTAGTGCGGCGGCATGCGCTGGATCACGGCATGGATGCCGACCTCGCGCTCGTCGCGCGCGCGTATGTTGATTTCGCCCCAGGGATTGTCGATCGCGACACGCGTGACCTCGCGCGCCAGATCGAATTCCTTGTCGATGCGCTCGATGCGCACCTGCGCATCGCCGGTACTCGCCTTGCGCGGCGATGCGCTGCATGCAGCAAGCAAGATCAGCGCCGTCGCGACGACGACGCGAACGCATGGGCGATTCGTTAGCATCGCTTCTAGTCCTTGAAGATGAAGAATGCCGCGGCGACGATCAGCGCAAAACCGACCAGGTGATTCCAGCGCAGCGAGGTGCCGAGATACAACACCGAGAACACCGCGAACACGCTGAGCGTGATGATCTCCTGTATCGCCTTGAGCTGGGCGGGATTGAACGTGCCATAGCCGTAGCGGTTGGCCGGCACCTGCAGGCAGTACTCGAAGAATGCGATGCCCCAGCTGACGAGGATCACGATCCACAACGGACGGTCGGTGAATTTCAAATGACCGTACCAGGCGAACGTCATGAACACGTTCGATCCAATCAGCAGCAGGATGGGCAGCAGCATGTTCCACATGGGTGCGACTTCGTTGTTTGATCGCGCGCATGGTAACCGAGCCGTCGGCGCGTTGACCTGCGTGCAGCAGCGGCGTCAGGCCTTTGTTGCGTTCACTGCAACGGCGATGGCCGCTTTGCGCGCCGTTCGTATAAACGATTGTCCGCGACGGCGAGGGCGACATCGAGCGATTCGCTGCCGCGCCGGATCGCGTGGCCGAGCGTGAACCCGATCGGCGCCAGCGCACGGTCGACTTCGATGCGCTCG